>NZ_JBTRXV010000002.1:0-150851 GCF_054608695.1 Thiomonas sp. | reverse complement strand
TGTAGCCCGCGCTTTGGCCATTCAGCATGGGCACGTCGTACACCTCGGGAAAGTTGGCTTTGTAGCCGCCACCCACGTTGTGGCAGCCTTCGCACATGAAGATCTTGCTTTTGCCGGCAGCAGCAGCACCCGTGACGGTTTGGGCTTGTGCGCCAGCAGCAAGCAAGAGCGAAACCGCAAATATCAGCTTTTTCATCGCAGGCTTGGAGGTCATTGAAGGGAAAGGAACAGTCAAGGTGCACGATTATAGGGAGCCAGGCCTCGTCATTCGGCCCTGGAGCATTGCCGAATTGACGATCTGCACGCAATTTGATCGCGCTCAGTGTGGCATGGTGAGCAAACGGATGAAACTGCAACGAAACGCGACCCACCACCACCAAGCCTGCACAAAACTCCTGCGCCGCCGCAGCGTCACGTCGTTGTGAGAAATTCCTCACACTTCGATGTGTTGCTGCAAGAATGCGGTGCCATCACAAACCAAAATTCTCACCGCACACAGGAGCAAGCATGGGTTCATCGTTGTATTTGCTGGCCTTGGCCGCGCTGCAAGGCGTGACCGAGCTCTTTCCCATTTCCAGCCTGGGTCACAGCATCCTGGTTCCCGCGCTGCTGCATTGGCCCATCGACCGCGAAGCCGACTGGTTCCTGCCTTTCGTCGTGGTGCTGCACCTGGGCACGGCCACTGCGCTGCTGCTGTATTTCTGGCGCGACTGGGTCGATCTCATCGGCGGCTGGCTCCGCGCCGGTGGCCGCGCCAGCAACCCGCAGGCCCGCACCTTGTGGCTGCTGGTGGTGGGCACCATTCCCGCGGGCCTGCTGGGCCTGCTGCTGGCACACAAGATCAAGGCGCTGTTTGGCGGCTTCACTTTTGCCGCCGTGGCGCTGATGCTCAACGGCGTGCTGTTGATCGCGGGCGACTTCATCAAGAAGCGCCGCGCGACCCAGGAGCTGTCCACCTTGAGCTTCCCGCGTGCGCTGCTGGTGGGCGCAGCCCAGGCGCTGGCGCTGATTCCGGGCTTCTCGCGCTCCGGCGCGACCTTGGTGACGGGCCTGGGCACAGGGTTGAACTACGAGGCCTCGGCCCGCTTCTCCTTCCTGCTGGCCACGCCCATCATCGCCGCTGCCGGCCTGCTGGAAGTTCCCAAGCTGCTGCATGCGAGCATGCCCCAGGGCTTGCTGGGCGTCATCCTCATGGCCGGTGTGCTGTCGGGCATCTGCGCCTGGCTGTCCACCTGGTTTTTGATGCGCTGGTTCCACGGCCATGAGGTCAAGGCGCTGCGTCCTTTCGGCATCTATTGCCTGGCCTTCGGGGCGTTGGCGCTGCTCATTGGCTGAGGCGGCCACGCCGTTCCATCGTGCCGTCCGGCCAAGCCAGGCCCTAGCCCTGGCGCAACAAGCCGCGCAGGACCGGCAGTTGACGGCGGCTGATGGGCAAGGTTTCCGTCAGGCCGCGCACCCTCACCACCCAGTCGGCGTTGTCGTCGGCCGCGCCCGCTGCCGGCGCGACCACACGGTCCAGCCCGGCGATGGCCTCCACCGCGACCAGGACGCTGCGGTGGGTGCGCACGAAGCGCGCGGCGTGGCGCTGCTCCAGCTCGCCGAGCGGCGTGTCGATGAGGTGATGCCGCGCGGCGGTACGCACCAGGGTGTATTTGTTGTCGGAGCGAAAGTACAGCACCTCGGCCAGGGGCACGCGCAGCACGGCACCGCGCTCGACCACGGCCAGGCTGGGCGTTTCATCCACGGCGTGAGCCGGGTCGGCGTTCGGCATGCCGCCGCGCAACAAAGGCCGCACCCGCTCCAGGGCCTGGGCCAGGCGCTCGCGCCGCACCGGTTTGGTCAGGTAGTCCACCGCCGCATGGTCGAACGCGGCGAGCGCGTGCTCGTCGTGCGCGGTGACGAACACCACGGCTGGCAGCGCCGCCGCGCGTGGGCGGCGGCGCACCAGATCGGCGGCCAAGTCCAGACCGCTGGCGCCGGGCATCTGGATGTCGAGCAGCAGCAACTGGTAGCTGCCGTGCTGCATCAGTTGCCGTGCGCTGGCGACGTCGGCGGCCTCGTCCACCCGGCAGCCGGCGCACTCGGGCAGTTCGTCCAGCAGGCGGCGCAGGCGGGTGCGCGCGAGGGGTTCGTCGTCGACGATGAGAATGTTCATAGCGGCAGGCGAATGCGCACGCGGTAGCGCGGTGGATCGAGCCCGTCGACCCGGCCGTGGCGCAGCTCGGCGGTGATGTCGTAGAGCAGGCGCAGGCGCTGGGTGATGTTGGACAGCGCCACGCGCGTGCCATTGCCGGATCGGCCTTCGCGCGGCACAACATAGTCGTTGACCACGCCGATTTCCAGCATGCCCGCGCGCGGCGTCACCCACACGTCGATGAGGCAGGGCCCGGCGCAGGATTCAACCCCGTGGCGCACCGCGTTTTCCACCAGCGGCTGCAGGGTCAGCGCCGGTATGCGCAAGCCTTCCAGCCCGGGCTCGACGGCCCAGCGCACCTGCATGCGGTCGCCAAAGCGCACCGCCTCGATGCCGAGATAGCGCCGCGCCAGGTCCACCTCTTCCGCCACCGTGCTCAACGTGCCGGGGCGGCTGACGGTGGCGCGAAACAGCTCGGCCAAGTCGTCCAGCACCTGCTCGGCCTGTTGCGGCCGCTCGCGCACGAGCGCGCTGGCGGCATTGAGCGCGTTGAACAGGAAGTGCGGCCGGATGCGTGCCTGCAACTCGTCCAGCCGCGCCTGCACCGTGGCGGGCGTGAGCGCCTGGGCGCGCAAGCCGAGGTAGTGCAGGAACACGGCCGCCAGCGCGGCTCCGACCAGGGCACTGCGCCAATCGGGCAAGCCACCGCCCTCGCCCAGCGTGAGCACGGAACCCACCAGGGCCTGCGCCATCCAGCCCGAAGCCGCGCCGGCCACGACGCCCACGGCCAAGCGCCAGAGGGTTCCCAGGCGGCGCCAACTGCGGCGCGACAGGCACATGAAACTGAGCCAGATGGCCGCTGCCGGCTCGGCCACCGCCACGCCTTGCAGCAATGGCCCCCACCATTGCTCGGGCCGGGGGCCAGCAGCCAGCGCCAGCAGCATGACCACGGCGTTCACCAGGATGTAGGCGCGAATGGCGGTGCCGGCATTGCAGGCATCGGGCAGCAGTGGCGCCGGCATGGGCTGGGGCATCGGGGTGGAACCACCTGCGCTCAATACAATCCCCAGTCGTTCGTCTTTGTCGCCATGCCATCCCCCATGAGTTCATCCCTCGACCGCAAGCAGCAGGCCTGGTCGGCCCTCTTTTCCGAGCCGGTCGACGCGCTGGTGCAACGTTACACGGCTTCGGTCGGATTTGACCAGCGTCTGGCACGTTTTGACATCCAGGCTTCCCTCGCCCACGCCCGCATGTTGGCTGCGCAACACATCATCGGCGCGCAAGACCTGGCGGACATCGAGCGCGGCATGGCGGAGATCGACGCTGACATCGCCGCCGGCCGCTTCGACTGGAAGCTGGAACTGGAGGACGTGCACCTGAACATCGAGGCGCGCCTGACGCAACTCGTGGGCGACGCCGGCAAACGCCTGCACACCGGCCGCAGTCGCAACGACCAGGTGGCAACCGACATCCGGCTGTGGCTGCGCGACGCCATCGACCGCATCCAGACTGCGCTCAAGCGTCTGCGCACCAGCCTGGTGGATGTCGCCGAGGCGCATGCGGACACCCTCATGCCCGGCTTCACCCATTTGCAAGTGGCCCAGCCCGTGACCTTCGGCCACCACTTGCTGGCCTATGTCGAGATGTTCGGACGCGACGCCGAACGCCTGGTCGATTGCCGCCGCCGCGTCAACCGCCTGCCGCTGGGCGCCGCGGCGCTGGCCGGCACCAGCTATCCGCTGGACCGGGCGATGGTGGCGGGCGAACTCGGCTTCGAAGGCATCGCGCAGAACTCGCTCGACGCCGTGAGCGACCGCGACTTCGCCATCGAGTTCTGCGCCGCCGCAGCGCTGGTGATGGTGCATGTCTCGCGCCTGAGCGAAGAGCTGGTGCTGTGGATGTCGCCGGCCTTCGGTTTCATCGATCTGCCCGACCGTTACTGCACCGGCTCGAGCATCATGCCGCAGAAAAAAAATCCCGACGTGCCCGAACTCGCGCGCGGCAAAACCGGTCGCGTAGTCGGCCACCTCACCGCGCTGCTGGTCTTGATGAAGGGCCAGCCCCTGGCTTACAACAAGGACAACCAGGAAGACAAGGAACCGCTGTTCGACACCGCCGACACCCTGCACGATACCCTCACCCTGTTTGCCGACATGGTGCACGGCCTCCGTGTGAATGCCGAGGCCATGCAAGGCGCCGCGCTCAAGGGCTACGCCACGGCCACCGATCTTGCGGACTATCTGGTGAAGAAGGGCCTGGCTTTTCGCGATGCCCACGAGGTGGTGGCGCATGCCGTGCGCGCCTGCATCCAAGCCGGACGCGACCTCGGCGCGATGAGCCTGGCCGAACTGCAAGCACTGCACCCCGCCGTGCAGGCCGACGTTGCCGAAGTGCTGACGCTGCAAGGCTCGGTGCAATCGCGCGACATCACCGGCGCCACATCGCCTCGCCAGGTGCGGGCGCAGATTGCACGGCTGCGAGCGGAATTGACGGCGTGAATTGGGCCGCCTGAGCAGCGCCGTCGCCAACTGCCACAGCGCGTGCTGCAGACTCAGGTCTTGGGCAGGGTCACGCCCTGCTGCCCCTGGTATTTGCCGCCACGGTCCTTGTAGCTGGTCTCGCACACTTCGTCGCTCTCGAAGAACAGCACCTGGGCGCAGCCCTCGCCAGCGTAGATCTTGGCCGGCAGCGGCGTGGTGTTGGAGAACTCCAGGGTCACATAGCCCTCCCATTCAGGCTCGAAGGGCGTGACGTTGACGATGATGCCGCAACGCGCATAGGTGCTCTTGCCCAGGCAGATGGTGAGCACGTTGCGGGGTATGCGGAAATACTCCAGCGTGCGCGCCAGGGCGAAACTGTTCGGCGGGATGATGCAGACCTCGGCCTCGATGTCGACGAAGCTGCGTTCATCGAAATTCTTCGGGTCCACCACCGTGCTGTGCACATTGGTGAAGACCTTGAACTCGGGCGCGCAACGGATGTCGTAGCCATAGCTGCTGGTGCCATAGCTGACGATGCGATGACCGTCGGCCGCATGCCGCACCTGTTGCGGCTCGAACGGCTCGATCATGCCGTGCTCCTGCGCCATGCGGCGGATCCAGCGGTCGGATTTGATGCTCATGCTTTGGGCCTTTGCCTTCGGTAGGAGAAAAACATTGCACGCGGCGGCTGCCTAGCTCGCATCCGCAGCCCTCATTGGAACAGGTGTTCCGCGCGACGCACATCACAGCCTGGCGGATGGATCAATCGGACACACGCTGCGCTTGCGCCTGCTCCAGCAGAGGTCTCAGAAAGGCCAGCGCCTGAGCTGCCGGCATCCGCACGGCCACCTGTTTACGGCGCGACTTTTCGCCGCGCTCGATCCACACGTCCCGGCGTGCCACATGCAGGGCATCGGCCAGCCAAGCGCACAGTGCGGCATTGCCGCGACCGTCCAATGCAGGAGCGGCGATGCGTATGCGCAAAGCACCATCGTGCAGGCCAACCCAAGCGGTTGTTTTGGCCCCCGGTTGCGCTGCGACCAGCAAGGTCGCCCCATGTCGGCCCTCGCGCAACCAAGCCCAGTGGATCGCGTCCATCCATAAAAAAACCTGGGCACAAGGCCCAGGTTTTCATGCTTGCTAAAGCTCAGGGCTTGTCACCGGTAGGGAATGGCCACGCAGCTTGGGGGCTGAGCGCGGTTTTCGCCGCAGGCGCAGGTTCCTTCTTCGCCGGAGCAGCCTTCTTCGCCGGAGCAGCCTTCTTCGCCGGAGCAGCCTTCTTCGCCGGAGCAGCCTTCTTCGCCGGAGCAGCCTTCTTCGCCGGAGCAGCCTTCTTCGCCGGAGCAGCCTTCTTCGCCGGAGCGGCCTTCTTCGCCGGAGCGGCCTTCTTCGCCGGAGCGGCCTTCTTCGCCGGAGCGGCCTTCTTCGCCGGAGCGGCCTTCTTCGCCGGAGCGGCCTTCTTCGCCGGAGCAGCCTTCTTCGCCGGAGCAGCCTTCTTCGCCGGAGCAGCCTTCTTCGCCGGAGCGGCCTTCTTCGCAGCAGGTTTCTTCATTGCAGTTGCCATAACAATTCTCCTTGATCAAGTGTTATTGAAATTGAACCTCATCCACGACATCCAAAGCTCCTCAAGGCCCCGCCTCCCGGCGGTTTCCGATACGGGACATTTGAAAATGCGCAAATGGGCAAAACCCCCAGGATGCCAGCGCTGGCATCCTGGGGGCCATTCACAAAGCGTCGCATGACGTTGAGCGGCGCCTCGATGAATCTCGGAAAACCTCTGAAATGGTGCGCGAAAGACGTTATTTCAGGGTTGCATGGAACAGCAAAACCGATTTTCGAGTGAAATCGGTTTTGAAAAGCAAGGAGTTTTGCGAGAAAAGGGGGCGCCTGCAACAAGGCTGCGCCCATCTCAAACCGGCTGATGGCAGGCATCACCTGAAAACTAGGTGCCAGTCGCTGTGACACAGCCAGGGCTCTACCGCGCTTCAAGTGCGCATCCCGGGTGGGGCATGGTGATGGCCGTCACTGTTTCTGGCTTCATGGTGTCATTATTCCCAGGACAATGCTCCGCCCGATTGATACTCGATCACGCGGGTTTCAAAGAAATTACGTTCCTTTTTCAGATCGATCATTTCGCTCATCCAGGGGAATGGATTTTCCTCGTTCGGGAACATCGGCTCCAAGCCAATTTGCTGCGCACGACGATTGGCGATGAATCGCAAATAACCTTTGAACATGGAAGCATTCAAACCCAGAACACCACGCGGCATCGTGTCTTCGGCATAGGCATACTCAAGCTCGACGGCCTGGTGGAAGAGCGCCGTGATTTCGTCCTTGAAAGCGCGCGTCCAGAGATGGGGATTCTCGAGCTTGATCTGATTGACCACATCGATGCCAAAATTGCAATGCATCGACTCATCCCGCAAGATGTACTGATACTGCTCGGCAGCACCCGTCATTTTGTTCTGACGGCCCATGGACAGAATCTGGGCAAATCCGACATAGAAAAACAGCCCTTCCATCAGGCAGGCAAAAACGATGATGGAGCGCAGCAGCTCCTGGTCGTTGCGCTCGGAACCGCCGAAAGCCGAGGTACGGAACTCGGGATTGGTGAGGGTGTCGATGAAAGGAATGAGAAATTCATCCTTGTTGCGAATGGACGCAATTTCATGATAGGCATTGAAAATTTCGCCTTCCTCAAGCCCCAGGGATTCAACGATGTACTGATAGGCGTGGGTGTGGATGGCCTCTTCGAAGCCTTGGCGCAGCAGGAATTGCCGACATTCCGGGTTGGTGATGTGCCGGTAAGTGCCAAGCACGATATTGTTGGCTGCCAGGGAATCCGCCGTGACGAAAAAACCGAGATTGCGCTTGACGATGCGGCGCTCATCTTCGGTCAGGCCATTCGGGTCTTTCCAGAGGGCGATGTCGCGGGACATATTGATCTCTTGCGGCATCCAGTGGTTGGCGCAAGAAGCCAGGTATTTGTCCCATGCCCATTTGTATTTGAAAGGGACGAGTTGATTGACGTCGGCCCGACAATTGATGATGCTTTTGTCTTCGGCCTGAACGCGACCCGTGGATGCCGCGCGCTGGGTATAGACAACCGGAGCAGCAGGAATAGCGCCTTGGCTGCGGCTCGGCGCGACTGCTGGGACGGAAATTGGGCCCGAAACTGAACCGCCCTCGGAACGACTGATGGAGCCCAAAACCCCATGCATGGGTGCGGCTTGCGGCTCAGATGAAAAGGAGAGGGGCCCGTGCAATGACGGGGTGCTGGGGTTCGCAGTATTTTCTTCCCAACTCAGCATGGCTTTTCCTTCATGTAATTATCGTGTGTTTATGGAGCACATTCAATATGGTGTGCCCCATTCTTTTGCAGATAAAGCGTTTGTTACGGCATTCCTGATGCGCAAAACCAACGGCCGGCAACATGAGTTGCGAGGTGGCGTCGACCCGTGGGCTTCGTTCATGCTCGCCGACTGGTCGCGGCTGCGCCGATCGGTGGGATTATTGGCAGGCCTCGCAAGCTGGATCGTCAATGGCGCAGAACTTGATGTCGCTGCCAGCAGTCGGCGGTACCGGCACTTGTGCAGCGGCCGGCGCATGGCTTTGCGTCGTTGTTGCCGCTTGGGGCACGGCGTTGAGTTTGCTGGATTTGACGGTGGATTTTTCTGCGTGGGTGGCGCTCATGGTGCGCAGGTAATACGTGGTTTTCAGCCCGCGCAGCCAGGCGAGTTTGTAGGTATCGTCGAGCTTCTTACCCGAGGCGCCAGCCATATAGATATTGAGCGATTGCGCCTGGTCGATCCACTTGCTGCGCCGGGCAGCGGCCTCGATGACCCATTGGGTATCGATCTCGAAGGCGGTGGCGTAGAGCGCCTTGAGATCGGCCGGAATGCGGTCGATGGGTTGCACGCTGCCGTCGAAATACTTGAGGTCGGCCACCATCACCTGGTCCCACAGGCCGCGCGCCTTGAGGTCGCGCACCAGATATTGGTTGACCACGGTGAACTCGCCCGACAGATTGGATTTGACGTAGAGATTCTGGAAGGTGGGTTCGATGCAGGCGTCCACGCCGATGATGTTGGAGATGGTGGCAGTGGGCGCGATGGCGACACAGTTGGAATTGCGCATGCCGTGGGTGCGAACGCGCTCACGCAGCGCGTCCCAGTCGAGAGTGGTGGACGCGTCGATCTCGACATAGCCGCCGCGCTGCTCGGCCAGCAGTTTGAGCGTGTCGTGTGGCAGGATGCCCCGATCCCAGAGCGATCCGGGGTAGCTGCTGTAGCGCCCGCGTTCCTGCGCCAGTTCGGTGGATGCCCAGTAAGCCTGGTAGCACACGGCTTCCATCGAGCGGTCGGCAAACTCCACGGCCTCTTGCGAACCGTAGGGAATGCGCGCCTGATGCAGGCAGTCCTGAAAACCCATGATGCCCAAGCCCACGGGCCGGTGCTTGAGGTTGGAGTTGCGCGCCTTGGCCACGGCGTAGTAGTTGATGTCGATGACGTTGTCGAGCATGCGCATGGCCACCGACACGGTGCGCTTGAGCTTGTCGTGATCGAGCGCGTAGCTGCCATCGGCCTGCTGCTTCAAATGGGCAACGAGGTTGACGGAGCCCAGATTGCACACGGCGATTTCGCTGGGGCCGGTATTGAGGGTGATTTCGGTGCAGAGATTGCTCGAATGCACCACGCCGGCATGCTGCTGCGGGCTGCGCACATTGCAGGCGTCCTTGAACGTGATCCAGGGATGGCCGGTTTCGAACAGCATGGTCAGCATCTTGCGCCACAGCTGCGCCGCGGGGATGGTGCGGTACAGCTTGAGCTCGCCATGGGCGGCCTTCTCTTCATAACGCACATAAGCCTGCTCGAACGCGAGGCCGAACTTGTCGTGCAAATCGGGCACATCGGCGGGGGAGAACAGCGTCCAGTTGCCGCCCTCCATCACGCGCTTCATGAACAGGTCGGGCACCCAGTTGGCGGTGTTCATGTCATGGGTGCGGCGGCGGTCGTCGCCGGTATTCTTGCGCAACTCCAGGAACTCTTCGATGTCGAGGTGCCAGGTTTCCAGGTAAGCGCAGACCGCGCCCTTGCGCTTGCCGCCCTGGTTCACGGCCACTGCGGTGTCGTTCACCACCTTGAGAAAGGGCACGACGCCCTGGCTCTTGCCGTTGGTCCCCTTGATATGGCTGCCCAGGGCGCGCACCTGGGTCCAGTCGTTGCCCAGGCCGCCGGCAAACTTGCTCAGCAGCGCGTTTTCCTTGATGGCCTCGTAGATGCCGTCGAGATCGTCGGCCACGGTGGTGAGGTAGCAACTGGAGAGCTGCGAGCGCCGTGTGCCCGCATTGAACAGCGTGGGCGTGCTGGACATGAAGTCGAAGCTGGACAGCACTTCGTAGAACTGGATGGCACGGGCTTCGCGCTCGACTTCATTGAGCGCCAGGCCCATGGCCACGCGCATGAAGAAGGCTTGCGGCAGTTCGATGCGGCGGCCGTCCTTGTTGTGGCGGGTGTCGGCACGGTTGGCCAGGAAGTAGCGGTCATACAGCGTCTGCAGACCGAGGTAATCGAACTGCAGATCGCGCTCGGGCTTGAGCGCCGCACCCAGGCGGGCGAGGTCATATTGACCCAGCCGCTCGTCGAGCAACTCCAGGGAGATGCCTTCCTTGATGAATTGCGGGAAATATTCGGGATAGCGTGCCGTCATCTGCTCATGCACCACTTCTTCGCCGAGCACGTCTCTGCGGATGGTGTGCAGCAGCAGGCGCGCGGTGGCCTTGGCATAGCCGGGATCGCTCTCGATCAGGGTGCGCGCGGCGAGGATGGCGGCCTTGTAGACCTCGATCAGCGGTACGCCGTCATACAGGTTGCGCTCGGTCTCGCTCAGAATGGGCTCGGCTTTGACGTCGGTGCCGAGATTGGCACAGGCCGAGCGCACCAGCGCGCCCAGCGCGGCTTGGTCGAGCGGGCGGCGCACGCCGTCGTCGGTGACATGCAGGACCTGCGCCGCCGGTGCGGCGGCTTCCAGCTTCTGCTTGGCCCGCTCCTGGGCACGGCGTTCACGGTAGAGCACATAGGCACGCGCGACCTCGTGATGACCCGCGCGCATCAGCGCGAGTTCGGCGTGGTCCTGAATGTCTTCGATGTGGAAGGTGCCGCCGCTTGGCCTGCTGCGCAGCAGGCCGCGCACCACCGCCTGGGTCAGTTCCTCGACCTGCTGGCGCATGCTCGCCGACACGGCGCTCTGCCCACCTTGCACGGCCAGGAAAGCCTTGGTCATGGCGACGTGAATCTTGGCCGGCTCGAACGCAACCACTGCGCCATTGCGGCGGATGATCTTGTAGTCGGCATAGGCTTGCTGCTCGGGAGCTTCGGTGCCGCCCGTCTGCCGAAGCATGGCGGCAAGTGAGTCGGCGGCAATGGGGTTGGATGTCAAATTCACGCGGGTTCTCCTGGGCAGTGTTCGGACGCTCGCCCTTGCAGTCGTGGTCGCGGACGGTGCCGCGGCAGCAATGCAGCAAGGTTGAAGCGATGTGCGGTGGCGGGGTGCTGATGGGTCGCTGATGGGTCGTGGTTGGTTGGCAAGCGAGTGCTATCTGGATGCCGTCCAAGCTGCACATCTGACTGGCTCGCCTGGCGCAAAATCAACTTTGCCGATCAGCACACGCTATCCTTGATGGCACTATATCTAGCGTTGGGATGGATAGCAAGACCCCACAGCTAGTGTCACACGAGTGCACAGCTAGGCCACAGGCAAAACACAGGGTTTACACAGTCTGTCCACAAGCCGAGCCCAGGCTTCGGGGCGGCCCGAGAACCTCGTCAGGCTTCGAGCGCCGGGAAACTCGACGCTGCCAATGCACTGGCACGGCGCAGGGCCGACCAGTCGAAGCAAGGCCCGGGGTCGGTCTTGCGGCCGGGCGCGATGTCGCTGTGTCCGGCAAGCGCCCGGATCGGATAGGCCTGCAGCAATGCCCCGACCAGGGCGGCGAGGCTGTCGTATTGAGCAAGCTCGAAAGGCAGGGTGTCGGTGCCCTCGAGTTCAATGCCGATGCTGAAATCGTTGCAGCGGCTGCGCCCCTGAAAACTGGATGCTCCCGCATGCCAGGCACGCTGGTCGCACGAGACGTATTGCAGCAAGCTGCCATCGCGCCGGATGAAAAAATGGGATGACACGCGCAGGCCTTGCAACACGGCAAATTCTGGCTGGGCCTGGGTGTCCAGGGTGCCGAGAAACAGGGCATCGACGCAGGCGGTGCCAAACTGCCCGGCTGGCAGGGAGATGTTGTGCAGGACCAGCAGGTCGACACGCATGCCCTCGGGCCTTGCGTCGTAATGGGGCGATGGTCGGTGCCCGGCGTAGCGGTACCAGCCCTGCTGGAACAGGGGATCAGCGCACGCCATCGTAGGGATCAGGGTCGGCGTGATCGTCGCGAATCTGCAGGCGCTCCATGCGGTAGCGAATTTGCCGCAGATTCAGGCCCAGCAGTTGTGCCGCCGCGGTGCGATTGAAGCGCGTGCGGCGCAAGGCTTCGAGCAACAGGTTGCGCTCAATCTGGTCGAGATAGGCCGACAGGTCCAGTGGCCATGCGGGTGCTTGCCAGGCTGCCTGTCCCATCTGGGGAGAGGCAGCATCCAGGCGCGCCGTCGACGGTGGTACGCGCCCTAAGCCGGACTCGCCGGGACGCAGCGCGTTCATGCCCGGCAGCGTCGACACAGGCGCGGCCGCCAAGTGCGCGCCATCGGCCGGGGCGTCCAGATCTTCCGCGCCGATGAGGTCGGTGGCGGCCAGCGCCGTGGCGCGATGCAGCAGGTTTTCCAGCTCACGCACGTTGCCGGCAAAGACATACCGGCGCAATTGCTGCAGTGCCTGTGGGCTTAAGCGCAGGCCGGGACGCTCGTGCTCCCGGCGAATGCGCGCCAGCAGGGCTTCCGCCAGCAGCGGCAGGTCGTCCAGCCGTGCGCGCAAGGGCGGCAGCGTGACGCCGATGACATTGAGCCGGTAGTACAAGTCCTGCCGGAACGTGCCTTCGGCGACGCAGCGCTGCAGGTCGCGGTGGGTCGCGCTGACCAGGCGCACGTCCACCGGCGTTTCCGCGGTTTCGCCCAGGGCGCGAATCTTGCGCTCTTGCACCGCGCGCAGCAGCTTGGCCTGCATCGACAGCGGCAACTCGCCGATCTCGTCCAGGAACAGCGTGCCGCCAGCGGCGGCTGAGAAAAAACCATCGTGCGACGCCATCGCACCCGTGAAAGCGCCCTTGCGGTAGCCGAAGAATTCCGCTTCGAGCATGTGCTCGGGGATGGCGCTGCAATTCACCGGCACGAAGGGGCCGGCGGCGCGGTTGCTGAGTTCGTGCACGGCGCGCGCGGCCAGCTCCTTGCCGGTGCCGGACTCGCCGTGGATCAGCACCGGCGCCATGCCGCGCGCACTGCGCCGCAAGGTGTCCTTCACCGCCAGCATCGGTGCCGACTCGCCCACCATGGCTTGCAACGCGGTGCGCTGCGGGTCTTGGCCTTGTGCGCCGGCCGACTGGCCCTGAGCCAGGGCGGAGCGCACCACCTGGCGCAATTGCCGCAAGTCCACGGGTTTGGTGAGGTAGTCGAACGCGCCCATCTTGAGCGCCTGCACCGCGACGGCGGCATTGCCGTAAGCCGTGGCCATGATGATGCGTTCACCGCGCCGCTGCGCCGTCGACCATGCCAGGATGTCGAGTCCCTCGCCATCGGGCAGGCGCATGTCGACGATCGCCACGTCGAAGCGCTGCTGCTCCATGCGGCTGCGCGCTTCCTCGACGCTGGCGACCTCGTCCACCTGCCAGCCCTCGCGCACCAGCGTCAGGGTGTAGAGCTCGCGCAGATCGGGTTCGTCGTCGACCACCAGGATGCGGATGGGTGCTGCGGGTTCAGGCATGGTGCATGGCGCTCGTGGTCAGGATATCGCTTCGTTCGGCGCCGGGCGTGCGGTCGGAGGCCATGCAGCTGGGGCTGGACGCATCAGACTTGTATCACCCCGGGCGGCTGGCCCGGGGTCGTTGCCGCGCTGATGACGAATTCGCCGAACGCCTTGGGCTCGTGTTCGCGCCGGACCCGATACTCCAACCGCGCCCCGTAGCGCGAGCACAGCTCCTGGGAAATATACAGACCCAAGCCCGTGCCCCGGCTATCGGTGGTGAAAAAGGGTTCGAACAATTGCGCGCGCAGGGCCGGGGCGACCACCGGACCGTCGTTGGCCACGCTGAGTTCGTGCACCTTCTGCGCGCCGCGCAGGCGAATGCGGATGGCGCCCTTGCGGTGGCTGGCAAAGCGGCGTGCGTTGCCGAGCAGATTGACGAGCACGCGACGCAAGTGCAGCGGATCGAAATCCAGCGTTGCGGCTTCGTCGTCGGCCAGCAGCGCGACGCGTCCCGGGGTGTCGTGGTCGAACTCGGCCACCAGCTCGAGCAGCATGCGCATGGGCTGCAGCTTGATGCCCTCGCGCGCGGTGGAGCGCCCGAGGTCAAGAACGTCGTCGACGATGCGATTGAGCCGGTCGACGTTCTGCGCAATCAAGGCCGACATGCGCTCGCGCTGCGCCGGGCTCAAGTCAGGCTCGGCGGCGAGCTGGTTGGCCTGGGCGATGGCGCCCAGCGGGTTGCGAATTTCATGGGCGACCCCGGCCACCAGCCGCCCCAGCGCCGCCAATTTATCTTGCTGAAGCTGATGGCTGATCTCACGCAAATCCTGCATGAACACCACATAACCGGGTCCGCCGGGCAGTTGGCGCAAAGCCTGCACGCGGGCCTGCAGGCGCAGCCCGTCGGCACCCTCGAAGGTCACAGGCGCTTGTGCCAGGCCCGAAGCGGTGTGCTGATGCACGGCATCCGCCAGGACACGGGCGCCGGGATAGGTGCTCAGGCCGATATGCGCGGCGTTGGGCAGCTGCAGATCATCCAGACCGAGCATGCGCACAGCCGTCGGGTTGGCTGTTTCCACCCGCAGGTCGGCGTCGAGCACCAGCACGCCATCGGGTTGCTCCAGCAGCACATGGTGGTTGATGGCGAGTTGCCGGCTGGCGCGAATATCGCTCAGGCGCGCGCGCTGCTCCTGCCGCACCAGACGTTGCGAAAGTTGCCAGGCCAGCACGCCCATGGCGAAATAAGCCGCGCCGACAAAACCCGCGCCCAGAAACTGCGGGTCGGCCATGCCCCCACTGCCGGTCAGCATCCACATGGCCTGCGACAGCAGAATCAGCGACGCCGCCGCCGCCGTGGCCAGCGTGAAGCGCAGGGTGCCGTAAACCCCGGCGGCCAGCACCGGCAAGGTGTAGCTCAGGACGAATTCGCGCGAGGGTTGGCCGGCGAGGAACTGCAACACGGCATAGACAGCCAAATCGGCAAGCACCGCAGCCAGCACCTGCCAGGCAAAACCGCGGGCCGTGGTCAGACTGAAAACCAGCTGGATGACGACCAGGACCACATAGCCCAGAGCGATCCGGACACCCAGGTCACCCTGCAACTGCGGGCTGCGCCCTCGATCCCATGCCACGAGCACGAACCACCCCAGCAGGATCAGACCCATGAGCAATCTTGCCCCGCCCAGCACGCGAAACGCACGCAAGCGCTCGTGGCTCGGCACGGCACCCGAGATCAGGCGATGGAGCAGCGAGGCCGGCTGTGAGACATTCTGGGCAGCTTGCGAAAAGGCGAAGCCGCTATCGGCTTCAGCACCATGCCGGCGTGATTCATCAGCCCAGGCGGGCATGATCGGAACAGCAGTAGGGCTTGTCGCCCTTCCACACACAACGGCTTTGCGGCACATGCACGCCGCAGTGCCGACAGGCATGCATGGGTTCGGGCGCGGGCAGTTTGGTGGGCTTGCGCACCCCGGGAACCGAGCGCTGTTGCTGGCCCTTCTTGAACAGCATCAGCCCGACGATGACCACCACGAAGAGGACGAGATATTTCATCGGTGCAGGATGACCTGGAGGACGAAGCGCGAGCCGACATAACTCAGCAAGAGCAATGCCGAACCCGAAAACAACCAGCGCAGGGCCTGGCGCCCGCGCCAACCCAGCACGCCACGGCCCAGCAGCAAGACGGCGAAAAGCAGCCAGGACGCAACCGCGAAAACAGTCTGGTGATCGAACTCGAAGGCGTGGCCGAACAGCTTTTCGCTGAAGCTCACGGCGAACACCAGCGAGGTCGTGAGCAGCACAAAACCCAAGGCTGCGAGGCGATAAGTCAGCTTTTCCAGCGTCAGCAGGGGCAATGCCGGACCAAGGCCGGCCAATGTGGGTTTGCGCCGGTGCAGCGCACGCTCGGCGGACCACAGCATGACACCGTGCAAAACCGCAGCGCCGAACAAGCCGTAGGCAGCAATGCCCATCGCCCAATGCAGGGAAAAGGCCATGCCCGCCCCGGGAGGCGCAAGGCGGTCGCCCGGGAAGAACCAGGTGAGCAACAGGGAGGCGGCGGCCAGCAGGCAAATCCAGGCTCGCAAGCCCTGCAGCGGGTAGTACAGGCTTTCCACCCAATACACCGCGGCAACCAGCCAAAACGTGAGGGACAAGGCCGGTGCAAAGCCAAAATCGGGATCATGCAAACCCTTGAGCACGAGCACGAAAGTGCTGGCATGCACAAGCCAGGCGAGCAGCATGGCGATGGTGGCCGCGTCGCGGTACATGGGCATGTCGGGCGCGACAACCCCGGCCATCTGCGGCCCGCGCGGGCGAGCCAGGAAGGAGGCCAGAAGGTAGAGGGCGAAGGCGGCGGCGTTGACTAAAATCCACATGTTTTGAGTTTAACCGAGGGGCTTGCCCACCTGGCCTGCAATAGTCATGTCGCAAACAGGCATGTCGCCAGCCCTGCCGGGCGGGTCGAAACAGCCACAGCGGTCGGGCCACGCCGCTGTCGCGCGCCGGAGTACCCTGGCGCATGCGATGCCGCCCCTCCGGATTGGCGCGGCTCCGCCCCCCCTCACACCCCCCGATATCCAGTTCCTTCGAACACCGCCCCATGCTCAATAACCTGACCCAGCGACTCTCCCGTGTCGTCAAGACCATTCGGGGTGAAGCGCGCATCACCGAATCGAATATCGCCGAGATGCTGCGCGAGGTGCGCCTGGCCTTGCTGGAAGCCGACGTCGCCTTGCCGGTGGTGCGCGAATTCACCACGCGCGTGAAAGAAAAAGCCTTGGGCCAGGAAGTGGCGGGCTCGCTCTCCCCCGGCCAGGCGCTGGTGGGCGTGGTGCACAAGGAGTTGGCGGCCCTCATGGGGCCGGGGGCCGTGGGTCTGAACCTCGCGGTGCAGCCCCCGGCGGTGGTGCTCATGGCCGGCCTGCAGGGCGCGGGTAAAACCACCACCACGGCCAAGCTGGCGAAGTGGTTGATCGAGCGCCAGAAAAAGAAAGTGCTGACGGTGTCGTGCGACGTCTACCGACCCGCGGCCATCGCCCAGCTGCAAACCGTGACGCAACAAGCGGGGGCCGAATTCCTGCCGTCGTCACCGGACGAAAAGCCCATCGACATCGCCCGCCGTGCGGTGGACTACGCCCGCGCCCACCACATCGACGTGCTGCTGGTGGATACCGCCGGGCGCCTGGCGGTGGATGCGGAGATGATGCGCGAAATCGCCGAGTTGCACGCGGCGCTCAAACCCATCGAAACCCTGTTCGTGGTCGACGCCATGCAGGGCCAGGACGCGCTGGCTACGGCGCGCGCCTTTCACGACGCGCTGCCGCTCACCGGCATCGTGCTGACCAAGCTGGACGGCGACGCCCGCGGCGGCGCGGCGCTGTCGGTGCACCACGTGACGGGCGCCCCGGTGAAGTTCGCCGGCGTGTCGGAGAAGATCGACGGGCTGGAGGCTTTCGACCCATCCCGCATGGCCGACCGCATTCTGGGTATGGGCGACGTGCTGGCGCTGGTGGAGGAGGCGCAGCGCAGCGTCGACATCCAGGCGGCGCAGCAACTGGCGCAGAAGGTGAAATCGGGCGAGCAGTTCGACCTGAACGACTTCCTGATGCAGTTGCAGCAGATGAACAAGATGGGCGGCCTGCAAGGCCTGATGGACAAGCTGCCGGCGGAGATGCAGGCGCGCGCGGGTCAGGCCGACATGGATAAAGCCACCCGCGACGTGCGCCGCATGCAGGGCATCATTTCGTCGATGACCCCGCACGAGCGCCGCAAACCGGACGTCATCAAGGCTTCGCGCAAACGCCGCATCGCCACCGGGGCGGGTGTGCAGGTGCAGGAAGTCAACCGCATGCTCAGCCAGTTCGAGCAGATGCGCGACATGATGAAAAAAATGAAGGGCGGCAAGATGTTCAAGATGATGCAGCGCATGGGCGGTGCCGGCTTGATGCGGCGCTGAGTTCCTCCGCGCCCCGTCGCAGGGGCGTCCGCTGCGAGCGGGGTCGAGGATGATCGGCCTGGCTCAACGCAGCGGTTGTTCGGTTTTGGCGTCGGTCTTGGCGAACGACTCGCTCGCCTGGTCCACCAGCCAGGCTTTGCGCGCCGCCAGCACGGCGTCGGGATACGCCGCGTTGCCACGCGAACCGTTGTAGCGTCCCAGCGCCATGAACAAATCGCCATGCTCGAGATTGAGATAGTGGCGCAGGATGACGCAGCCGTAGCGCAGATTGATCTGCATATTGAGCAAAGTCTCGGCGTTGCCGTTGCCGATCTGCCGCGTCCAGAACGGCATGACCTGCATCAGCCCCAAGGCGCCGGCGGATGAAATGGCGTATTTCTTGAATCCGCTTTCCACCTGAATCAAGCCCAGCACCAGTGCTGGCTCCAGGCCTGCACGATGCGCCTCGTACCACACGGTTTGCAGGAAGGCCTCGCGCACCACGAAATTGGGCATGCGCGCGCGCAGGCGCGACGACTCGGTGGCCAGCCACATGAGATAGCCGATGAGGTGCTGCGGGCTGCGGAAATGCTGCTTGGGCGGCGCTGCGTCGGCGATCTGCGCAGCCAAGGCCAGGCGCACGGCGTCCGACAGTTGCTCTTCCTTCTGGTCCCCGGCCCAGGCGCGGTTCAGGCCCATGGCGAAGACGAGGAACAAGGCTGCGCAGACCGCCAGGATGCGCAAGCCGTGACGAACGCGGCTCATGAGCGCCCCCAGAAGTCCGCAAGCCCCCCCCGAGGGGGGGGCAAGAAAACTCGGGAGCGGCCCTTCGTTTCCTTGAGATCTGACGTGCCGGACCGCAAAGCCGCAACGCATGGCGCTCAGACCGCCGACCACTGCTGCAGATGCGCCAACACGCCATCCAGGCTGATGGCGGTGGCTGCCGTGTCGCGGCGGTGCTGGTACTCCAGCGTGCCTGCAGCCAGACCCCGCTCGGACACCACCAGGCGGTGCGGCACGCCGATCAGTTCCCAGTCGGCGAACATCGCGCCGGGGCGCTCGCCACGGTCGTCGAGCACCACGTCCACACCGGCTTCCTGCAACTGCGCATGGAGCCTGTCAGCCGCCTCGCGCACGGTGGCATTGCGGTCGTAGGCAATGGGGCAGATGACCACGGTGAAAGGAGCGATGGCCTCCGGCCAGACCATGCCGCGCGCATCGTGGTTCTGCTCGATGCAGGCTCCGAGAATGCGGGTGATGCCGATGCCGTAGCAGCCCATCTCCAGCGCTTGCGATTTGCCGTTCTCGTCGAGAAAGGATGCGCCCATGGCGGCGGAATACTTGGTGCCGAGGTAAAAGACATGGCCGACCTCGATGCCGCGGCAGATGGCCAGCTTGCCTTTGCCGTCGGGGCTGGCATCGCCCTCGACCACATTGCGAATGTCGGCCACCTCGGGCTCGGGCAGGTCGCGTCCCCAATTGACGCCGGTGAAATGGAAATCTTCGGCATTGGCGCCAAGGACGAAATCGTGCATGGCCGCCACGGTGCGGTCGACCACCACGCGCATGGGTTTGGCGGTACCGATGGGCCCGATGTAGCCCGGCTTGCAGCCGAAATACTCGACGATCTCGGCCTCTGTCGCCATGCGCGCATCGCCCAGCCCCTGCAGCTTGCCGACCTTGATGTCGTTCACCGCATGGTCGCCACGCACCAGCAACAGCACGACATGGGTGGAGGTGATGGCGCCTTTGTCATTGCGAGCATCCACGGCCATGACCACCGACTTGACCGTGCGCGCCAGCGGCATGCCCAGCAAGGCGGCGACATCTTCGCATTTGGCCGCGCCAGGCGTGGGCGTCTTGCGCAGGTCTTCGCCCGGCGCGGCGCGCTGTGCCACTGCAGGCAGGGCTTCGGCCAGTTCCACATTCGCGGCGTAGTCGGAATCAGGGCAGTAGGCGATGGCGTCCTCGCCGGTTTCGGCGATGACATGGAACTCGTGGCTCATCGAGCCGCCGATGGCACCCGAGTCGGCGGCCACGGCGCGGAACTCGAAACCGAAGCGTTGGAAGATGCGCTGATAGGCGGCGTACATGGCCTGATAGCTGACCTGTGCGCCGGCGTAGTCGCGATCGAAGGAATAGGCGTCCTTCATGGTGAATTCACGCGCGCGCATGACGCCGAAACGCGGCCGGCGCTCGTCGCGGAATTTGGTCTGGATGTGATAAAAATTGAGCGGCAGTTGCCGCCACGAGCGAATTTCGCTGCGCGCCAGATCGGTCACCACCTCCTCCGAGGTGGGTTGCACGACAAAGTCGCGCTGGTGCCTGTCCTTGATGCGCAGCAGCTCCGGCCCGTACTTCTCCCAGCGCCCGGTTTCCTGCCAAAGTTCGGCCGGCTGCACCACCGGCATGAGCAACTCGATGGCACCGGCGCGGTTCATTTCCTCGCGCACGATGGCCTCCACCTTGCGGATGCTGCGCAGTCCCAGGGGCATGTAGCTGTAGAGCCCGGCAGCGAGCTTCTTGATCATCCCGGCGCGCAACATCAAGGCCTGGCTGGCAACTTCGGCGTCGGCCGGGGCCTCTTTCTGGGTGGAGATGAAAAAACGGGAAACACGCATGGAGGGTCGGGCCTTGAGTTTTGCAGGTGGGGCAGCTTAGGCGCCCAGGGGCGGCCGTGCCAAACCTCGCACGGTTTGTGGGCTCGCTGCACGGGGATTCGCGCGGAAAAGGCGGTGCCTATAATCGGGACAGGATTCTAAAAGATGAAGGATATTGGCCATGTTGGACCGCGAAGGCTATCGTCCCAACGTCGGCATCATCCTGCTGAACACCAAAAATCAGGTGTTCTGGGGCAAGCGGGTCAGTGCGCATTCCTGGCAGTTCCCGCAAGGTGGCATCAACGCCGGCGAAAACCCCGAGCAGGCGATGTACCGCGAACTGTTCGAGGAAGTGGGATTGAAGCCCTGTCATGTGCATGTCCTCGGCCGCACGCGCAACTGGCTGCGCTACGACGTACCGCAGCAATTTCTGCGCCGCGACAGCCACGGCATCTACAAAGGCCAGAAGCAAATCTGGTTCCTGCTCAAGTTGACGGGGCGTGATTGCGATGTCTGCCTGCGCGCCACCACCCACCCTGAATTCGACGCCTGGCGCTGGAACGAGTATTGGATTCCGCTCGACAGCGTGATCGAGTTCAAGCGCGAGGTTTACCAGCAGGCCCTGTCCGAACTCGCGCACCTTTTGCCCAGAGTGGAGCCGCGTACCCGTTACCTGCGCGCCAACCTGCGTCACGGCCGCGCCCTGCACGGCACACTCCACCCCGACCCCCAGACCGAATGATTGCTGCGATTGCTTGGAAACCCCAATTCCGTCACACCCTGCATGCACTGTCTTGTGGCCTGTTGCTCGGTCTCGCCGCCGGCACAGCCTCGGCGCAAAGCTCGAACGGCTCACAGGGTCTGCTGGAGCCGTCCAAACCTCAGGCGACGGTCGCCCCAATGGAGTTTCCCATGGCTCCGCAAGACAACGGCCTGCAAAAGGTCGCCGTCACCGGTGGGTCGACGCTTGAGTTTTTCGTTGACCTCCCCAGCATCAGCCTCGCAGGCGATGCGCTGGTGCGCTACACCCTGGTCGCCCGCAGTCCGCAAGGCCCCAGCAACATCAGCTACGAAGGCCTGGATTGCGCCCAAGATAGCTGGCATATCTACGGCGTCTGGAGTGCGAGCGCCAAGCGTTGGGTACCCAATCCGTCGAGCGACTGGCGCAGTGTGAATGCTGGCGGGTTCACCCGCATCCATGCCGTGCTCGATACCGACTATCTCTGCAAGGGGCGGTTGGCCGCGGGCTCAAGCGCCGAGATGGTCGCAAGGCTCAAGCAGGGCATCCGCACCGTGCAACCCACCCCCTGAGCGGCGCCGGATCAGGGCACAAGTTGGGTCAGCACCATGTTGTCGCGGTGAATGAGTTCGGGCTCTTCGATGAAACCGAGTATGGCTTCAATCTGTGCAGTCGGCGCGCGCCGGATGAGCCGGGCTTCCGCTGAAGCGTAATTGCTCAGACCACGTGCAATTTCCTGGCCCTGCGGGTCGAGCACGGCAATCACGTCACCGCGCTCGAATTCGCCACTCACATCAACCACGCCCACGGGCAACAGACTGGCACCGCCTTCTCGCAATCGCCGGGCGGCACCGGCATCCACACCCACACGTCCGCCGATCTGCAGATGATCGACCATCCATTGCTTGCGCGCGGCCAGTTTGCCCGAGCCCGCGGACAACTGGCTGCCGATGGACTCACCGGCGGCCAGGCGCAACAGCACATCCGGCTCACGCCCGCTGGCAATCACGGTATGCGCACCGCTTTGCGCGGCCCTGCGCGCCGCCAGCACCTTGGTCAGCATGCCACCCTTGCCGATGGCGCTACCGGCGCCACCGGCCATCGCCACGAGTGCGGGGTCATCGGCCTGGACATGGGTCATCAAAGCGGCATTCGAGTCCTTGCGCGGATCGGCTGAATACAGCCCGCTCTGGTCGGTGAGGATGATGAAGGCGTCGGCTTCCACCAGATTGGTCACCAGCGCGCCCAGCGTGTCGTTATCGCCGACCTTGATCTCGTCGGTGACCACCGTGTCGTTCTCGTTGATGACGGGGACCACGCCATGCGCCAACAAGGTCAGCAGCGTGCTGCGGGCGTTCAGATAACGACGGCGGTTGGCCAGGTCGGCATGCGTCAACAGAATTTGCGCGCAGTGCCGCCCGCGCGCGCTGAAAGCCGACTCGTACGCCTGCGCAAGACCCATCTGGCCGACGGCAGCGGCGGCCTGCAACTCGGGAATTTCGTTGGGCCGTTTGTTCCAGCCCAGGCGCTTCATGCCTTCGGCAATGGCACCGCTGGACACCAGGATGACTTCCTTCCCCAGCCCGTGCAGGGCAGTGATCTGTTCCACCCAGCGCGCCACCGCGGCGTGGTCGATGCCGCGTCCCTCGTCCGTCACGAGGCTGGAGCCGACCTTGACCACCAACCGGCGGGCGGCGGCAATCACCGAAGGTTTGCGTCCGTCCTCAAGCGTCATTTTGGGTAAAGCGTGGATCATGCATGGGCTCGGGCGTGGCTGGGCCTTGCTTGCGAACGGCCTCGAAGATCTCGCGCAACAGGGGCTCGAGCCCCTCCCGCGCCAACGCCGAAATGACGAAAACCGGACCTTTGTGTCGCAGGCGGCGCACGATGTCGGCCACGCGTGCCTTGCGCTCCTCCTGCGGCACCATGTCGATCTTGTTGAGCACCAGCCAGCGCGGCTTGGCGGCAAGCTCGGGGTCATACTTTTTCAACTCGGCAACGACGCTGCGCGCATCGCGCACCGGGTCGGCTTCGGGGTCGAAAGGCGCGACATCCACCAAGTGCAGCAATAAGCGCGTGCGCTGCAGGTGGCGCAAAAACTGGTGCCCGAGACCAGCCCCTTCGGCTGCGCCTTCGATCAGCCCCGGAATGTCGGCCACGACAAAACTCTGCCCCTCGCCCACGCGCACCACGCCCAATTGGGGATGCAGCGTCGTGAAGGGATAGTCGGCAATCTTCGGCCGGGCGTTGGACACGGCCGCGATGAACGTGCTCTTGCCTGCGTTGGGCATGCCCAACATGCCCACATCCGCCAGCACCTTGAGTTCGAGATGCAATTTGCGCTGCTCGCCCAGATGCCCTGGTGTGCTTTGGCGCGGAGCCCGGTTGGTGCTGGACTTGAAGCGCAAATTTCCAAGTCCACCCTGGCCACCTTGCGCCAAGACGATGCGCTGGCCCGATTCGGTCAGGTCAGCCACCACGTCGCCGCTCTCGGCGTCGCGAATCAGCGTACCCACCGGAACGCGCAGCAGCATGTCTTCACCGGCAGCGCCGAACTGATCGGCCCCACGCCCGTGCTCACCATTGCGTGCGCGGTACAGGCGCTGATAGCGGAAATCGATCAGGGTGTTGAGGTTGGAGTCGGCCTCCACATAAATGTGGCCGCCCCTGCCCCCATCTCCCCCATCCGGGCCGCCGAATGGAATGAATTTCTCGCGACGAAAAGACATGCAGCCGTTGCCGCCCTTGCCAGCGGACACTTCGATCTGGGCTTCATCAATGAATTTCACGTGCTCGCTCACTCTCAAAAAACACGGTGCTGCAGCTTGGGGGCATTGGTGCAAGCGCAGGCCGCCTCATACCAAACTCCGACTCGGAAGTTCAGCCTGCTGCACACAGGGCGTTCAAAGCACAAGCCCCGACTTGCCTGCCCCGGCAGGATGCCAGTGGCTGCAAGCCGGGGCTTGGGTCAAACTTGGATACAGCCAATCACCGTGCCGCGGGACTCCGGCACTTGCCGACTTCAGGCCTCGGCCGACTTCGGCGGAGTGATATTGACGAACTGGCGGTTGTGCTCGCCCTTGCGGCCGAATTGAACCTGACCATCAACCAACGCGAACAGGGTGTGATCCTTGCCCATGCCGACGTTGACGCCCGCGTGAAAACGCGTACCACGCTGACGCACGATGATGGAGCCAGCCGGAATGGCCTCACCGCCGAATGCCTTGACGCCCAGCCGTTTGGCTTCTGAATCGCGTCCGTTGCGGGTTGAGCCGCCGCCTTTTTTCTGTGTCATGTTTGGTTCTCCTTACGCCGCGATGCTTTCGATCTGCAGCTCGGTGTAATTCTGCCGATGCCCTTGACGCTTTTGGTAGTGCTTGCGGCGGCGCATCTTGAAAATACACACCTTCTCGCCACGCCCATGCGACAAAACTTTGGCTGTCACCGCCGCACCCGCCACAAGGGGAGTGCCGATCCGGGTGTCGTCGCCGCTGAAAACGGCAAGCACCTGATCGATCACGATGTCTTGGCCAATGTCTGCGGGTAACTGTTCTACCTTGATCTTTTCGCCGGCGCAAACCTTGTATTGCTTGCCGCCGGTTTTTATGACCGCATACATATGACTACTCCTGAAAATTGAACGTACAGCCTTCCATTCGATGAAAGGCTGGTCACAATTCATCCAGCGCGCAATTTGACTTGCAAAAACCGATGAACCATGCATCATAACAGAGCCTTGCGCTGCCGCAGCCCCAGGCTCATGCCCAAGCCATGGCGCCAGGGACGAGACGGGCAAGCCCTATAAAATTGCCCAAGGCCTTGCACAACAGCTTTCGCGCCACGCGCGCGGACCCAACCCTGAACCCGCACACTTCGTGACTTCTTCGCATTCGATTCAATCGATCCTCGCTCCCATTGCACAGGACATGCGTGAAGTCGACGCAAGCATCCGGCAAAACTTGACCTCCGAAGTGCAGCTGATCAATGCCATCAGCGGCCACATCATTTCCGCTGGCGGCAAGCGCCTGCGTCCCGCCCTGCTCCTGCTGATGGCCAAGGCGCATGGCTACAACGGGCCACACCATCACACCTTGGCCGCAGTGGTCGAGCTGATCCATACGGCGACCCTGCTGCACGACGACGTCGTCGATGAGTCGGACTTGCGGCGTGGGCGCAAAACCTCCAATGCGCGATTCGGCAATGCCGCCAGCGTCCTGGCTGGCGACTTTCTCTATTCGCGCGCCTTCCAGATGATGGTCACGGCCGGCAATCTGCGCATCCTGCAAATTCTGGCGGATGCGACGAATGTGATCGCGGAAGGCGAGGTGCTACAGCTCCTGAATATGCACGACCCCGAGGTCGGCGTGGAGCGCTATCTCCAGGTCATCGGCTACAAGACTGCGACCCTGTTCGATGCGGCGGCACGCATAGGCGCCGTGCTGGCCGGCGTGGACGCGAAGCACGAGGATGCCTCCGCAGCTTGTGGGCGCGCCATCGGCACGGCATTCCAGCTCATCGATGATGCGCTGGACTACAACGGCGAGGCGGAGGAGATGGGCAAAAACGTCGGCGACGATCTGCGCGAGGGCAAGCCCACGCTGCCGCTGATCGTTGCCATGCAGCGCGGGACACAAACCGAGCGCGAACTCATTCAAAACGCCATTCGCCATGGCGAAACCCAGAATATGCCGCGCATTTTGCAGATCGTTCGGGACTGCGGTGCGCTGGGCACCGTGCATGAAACAGCCCGGGCTGAATTGAACCGTGCGCGTGCCCTGCTCGAAGGCCTGGAGCCGAGTCCCGAGCGCGAAGCTCTGATAGACTTGTGCGCTTACTCTTTGGATCGCAACGCATGAGTTTTGTTTGCCGCGATCCATTGCGTTTTCCCATCGGGGTGTAGCTTAGCCTGGTAGAGCGCTACGTTCGGGACGTAGAGGCCGGAGGTTCGAATCCTCTCACCCCGACCAGAATTCCCGAAACTGACGGTCGCCATATGCGGCCGTTTTTGTTTTTGCCTTGCGGTTGGGAGCACCTGGGAAGCACCGGCCAAGGTAGGCTTCAACGCAAAAAACTTGCGAATCTGCGACATAATTCCCCTCACGGGGCGTTACCCGCACGAGGCCTGATTTACAAAGCGGCGGGCAACCAGCATCATGCACTAGCCATACTCCGCCACCATGTCGACAGTTCTCGCAGCATCCCCGACGCAAAGCAAATCGTCCACCCAGCTATCCGGGCTTGGACATGCATTGGTGCAATCGGATCAGTTGCAGCGCGCTGTAGCCGAGCAAATCCAGAAGCGCGCAGTCGAGTCGCGAACGAGCTTCATCGCAACCCTGCTGTCCAGCGGCTCCATGAGCGCAGCAGACCTTGCGCACTGGGTCAGCAAGACGTTTGCGCTACCCATGCTCGACCTCGACGCGCTAGACCCTGCCCGGGTGCCGCCTGGCGTGCTCGATCCCAAAATCATCCAGGCCTACAAAGTTCTTCCGCTGATCAAGCGCGGCAACAAACTGGTGGTGGCAACGGCCGATCCCGCCGACCATGAGGCTGAAGACAAGATCAAATTTCAGACCCAGGCCGCGGTCGATCTGGTTGTGGTCGAATACGACAAATTATTGCGCTGGATCGAGCAGAGCACCCAATCCGCCAGCACCCAGATCAATGCCCTCGTCGGTGAGGATTTCGACCTCGGCGATCTTGACGATGGCTCCAGGGACGCCAGCGCCGAAAAAGACGCGGCCGCGGGCGCAGACATTGACGATGCCCCGGTGGTGCGCTTTCTGCAAAAAATGCTGGTGGATGCGATCAATATGCGAGCGTCCGACCTGCACTTCGAGCCCTTCGAGAACTTTTATCGAATCCGCTTCCGCGTCGATGGCGAGTTGCGTGAAATTGCCCAGCCGCCTGTCGCCATCAAAGAAAAACTGGCCTCGCGCATCAAGGTGATTTCGCGCCTGGACATCGCTGAACGCCGCGTACCGCAGGACGGGCGCATGAAACTGCGCTTTGGCCCCGAGAAGTCCATCGACTTCCGCATCAGCACCTTGCCGACCATCCACGGCGAAAAAATCGTCATCCGGATCCTGGATTCGTCCCTTGCCAAGATGGGGATTGAATCCCTGGGCTATGAGCCGGATGAAAAAGAACGCGTGATGCGCGCCATCAAACGTCCCTATGGCATGGTGCTGGTCACCGGCCCCACGGGCAGCGGCAAAACGGTGTCGCTCTATTCCTACCTGAACCTGCTCAACCAGCCGGGCGTCAATATCTCCACGGCTGAAGATCCGGTGGAAATCAATCTTCCCGGCGTCAACCAGGTCAACGTGAACGAGAAGGCCGGCCTGAATTTCGCCACGGCCTTGCGGGCCTTCCTGCGTCAGGATCCAGACATCATCATGGTCGGCGAAATTCGCGATCTGGAAACGGCGGACATATCCATCAAGGCCGCGCAGACCGGGCACATGGTGTTCTCGACCCTGCACACCAACGACGCCCCGACAACGCTCACACGTTTGATGAATATGGGTGTGCCGGCATTCAACATCGCCTCCAGCGTGATTCTCATCACCGCTCAGCGTCTGGCACGCAAGCTTTGCCCCCAGTGCAAGTCGCCGATGGACATTCCGTCGGCAGCCTTGCTCGAGGCCGGGTTCAAAGATGCCGACCTGGACGGTTCCTGGAAGCCCTACAAGCCCGGCAAGTGCAGCGCCTGCAACGGCAGCGGCTACAAAGGGCGACTGGGCATCTACCAGGCCATGCCCGTCAGTGAAGAAATCCAACGCATCATCCTGCATCACGGCACGGCGCTCGACATTGCTGACCAGGCCAAGCGCGATGGCGTACGCACCCTGCGCGAGTCGGGACTCATCAAGGTCAAGCAGGGACTCACCTCGCTCGAAGAGGTGTTGGCCGTGACCAACGAATGAACAACAGGCTGCAACCGGAGGACCCATGGCAACAGCCGTAATGCGCACCCCCAAGGATTTTCTCTTCGTCTGGGAGGGAAAGGATCGCCAGGGCAAACTGCAGCGCGGCGAAATACGCGCGGGCAGCGAGAACATCGTCAAAGCGTCGCTGCGACGTCAGGGCATCTTGGCCACCAAGGTCAAGAAGCGCAGGGTCGGAGGCGGCAAGGCCATCAAGTCCAAGGATCTGACCACGTTCACACGGCAGATGGCCACCATGTTGCGGGCCGGGGTGCCGCTGCTGCAGTCGTTCGACATCGTCGGGCGCAGCCACCCCAATCCATCGATGGCGAGGCTGATCTCTGAAATTCGCAACGACGTCGAAACCGGCACGAGCTTGTCGGCCGCGTTTCGTAAATTTCCCAAATACTTCGATCATCTCTATTGCAATCTGGTCGAAGCCGGCGAAGAGGCCGGCATGCTCGAGTTGATCCTCGATCGCCTTGCCACCTACCAGGAAAAGACCCTCGCCATACGCAGCAAAATCAAGTCCGCGCTCACCTACCCGATCGCGGTGATGATCGTGGCCATGATCGTGGTCACCATCATCATGCTGTTCGTCGTGCCGACCTTCCAGGACGTCTTCAGTCAGTTTGGCGCCAGCCTTCCAACGCCCACGCTGGTGGTCATCGCCATATCCAATTTTTTCGTCCATTACTGGTACATCCTGTTCGGCACGCTGTTCATCGGCGGCTATTTCCTGCTGCAGTCCTGGAAGCGCTCGGACAGGGTGAAGGAGTTTGTCGATCGCATGATGCTGCGGCTCCCCGTCTTCGGCGATCTGGTGCTCAAGGGCACGCTCGCCCGCTGGACCCGCACCCTGGCGACCATGTTCGGCGCCGGCGTTCCCCTGGTCGAAGCACTGGACTCCGTGGGCGGTGCTTCCGGCAATATCGTCTACCAGCGCGCCACCGAGAAAATCCAACAGGACGTGTCCACCGGCACCAGCCTGACCTTGTCGATGCAAACCACCGGGGTGTTTCCGCCTCTGGTGCTGCAGATGGCATCCATTGGCGAAGAGTCCGGCTCGCTCGACCAAATGCTGTCCAAGGCCGCCGATATCTACGAGGCTGAAGTCGATGAGTTGGTGAAGGCGCTGTCGAGCCTGCTGGAGCCCATCATCATCGTGGTGCTCGGCGTGCTCATCGGCGGCTTGGTCATCGCCATGTACTTGCCCATTTTCAATCTCGGCAAGGTCGTCGGTTGATCATGCCCGCTGCATGGGCCGGGCTCCCCGCCGGTTTCTGGGTGATGGCGGCCGCGCTGGTGGGCTTGGCCGTGGGCAGTTTTCTCAATGTCGTCATCTACCGCCTTCCGGTGATGCTCGAGCGCGCCTGGCAGCACGACGCCCACGCCACGCTGCACCCCGACGCCGAACTGCCCAGCAGCGAAGCCTTCAATCTGATGCATCCGCGCTCGCGCTGCGGGCAATGCGGCCATGCCATTCGCTGGTGGGAGAACATTCCACTGCTGAGTTGGCTGCTGCTGCGCGGCAAGTGCTCGTCTTGTGGCACGCGCATCTCGGTGCGCTATCCGCTGGTCGAACTGCTGACCGCCGTGCTCACGGCGGCCGTGATCGTGCTGCAGGGGCTCACACCCTGGTCGCTCGGACTGGTGCTGCTGCTGTGGGGGCTCATTGCCCTGGCTTTCATCGACTACGACACCACCCTGCTGCCCGACGGCATCACCCTGCCGCTGCTGTGGCTGGGCCTGTTGCTGCATGCCGTGCTCGACCCTGGCTTTTTGCCGCAGGCGGTCTGGGGGGCGGCCCTTGGTTACGTCAGCCTGTGGAGCATCTACCAGGCGTTCAAACTGCTCACCGGCAAGGAAGGCATGGGCTATGGCGACTTCAAACTGTTCGCCGCGCTGGGAGCCTGGTTCGGTGCCACGGCGCTCTTGCCCATCATCCTGTTGTCGGCCATTGCCGGTGCCGTCATCGGCATCGCACTGCAATTCAGCGGGCTGGCCGAGCGCGGCAACCCCATACCCTTCGGCCCTTTCCTGGCGGCCGCGGGCCTGATCATGTTGCTGCTCGGGCCGCAGCGGCTGATCGCCTGGGTGCTGCCCGGCGGCGCTTGATCTGCCGCGACGCGTGACCGGAAACACTGCCACCACACCGCGGCGATTGGCCGCGAAACTCACCATCGGACTCACGGGTGGCATTGGCTCGGGCAAGTCGGCCGTGGCCCATCTGCTGGCCACATGGGGGGCAAGCGTGCTTGACGCCGATGTCATCGCCCACGAACTCACTGCGCCGGGCGGCGCTGCCATCGCGCCCATTGGCGAGGCCTTCGGTGCCGCGATGATCACCGCCGACGGCGGGCTCGACCGCGCCCGCATGCGCGCCGCCGTATTCGCCGACCCCGGTCTGCGCCACCAGCTCGAAGCCATCCTTCATCCGCGCATCGGTCGAGTCCTGCGGGAGCGCGCGGCCCTGGCGCAGGGTGCCTACCTCGTGCTCGTCGTACCCCTCCTGGTCGAGGGTCTGGAGCGCTGGCGAGGCGTGGTGGACCGCATCGCCGTGGTCGACTGCGCCGAAGATTTGCAAATCGAACGCGTCATGCGCAGATCGAACCTGGATGCGTCGCAGGTGCGTGCCATCATGGCCACGCAAGCCACGCGCGAAGCGCGCCGTGCTGCTGCCGACGATCTGATCGACAACAGCACCAACCTCGCCGCACTCCAAGCCCGCACCCGCGACTTGCATGGGCAGTACCTGCAAATCGCCCGCCGCATTTGAATTCCCACCGCACATGCATGACAATGCGACGCTGTGAGGATGCAGGCCAAGGAAGGCCGACCGTCCGCCTGCTGCAGTACCCACCCGACCCGGCCCGTGATCCTCTACGAATACCCCCTGAGCGAGCGCGTTCGCACCCTGCTGCGACTCGAATACCTGTTTCGCCGGGTCCATTTCCTGCTGCAGCGCGCCCACCCCTTTGACCATCATTTCGCCCTGCTCTCGCTGTTCGAGATCATGGACGTGGCCACGCGCCAGGATCTCAAATCCGAACTGCTCAAGGACCTGGAGCGGCAACGGCAACAGTTTCTCAGCTTCCGCGGCAACCCAGCAGTTTCCGAGCAGACGCTCGACGAGGTTCTCGCCGAACTCGACGCGGCCTTCCAGGGCCTGAGCCAGCAACTCGGCAAACCCGGCCAGCCCCTGCTCGACAACGAATGGCTGATGGCCATCCGCAGCCGCGCCAGCATTCCGGGCGGAACCTGCGAGTTCGATCTGCCAGCCTATTACGCCTGGCAGCACCTGCCCGAAGACCAGCGTCGGCTGGACATGGCGCGCTGGATGGAATGCTTCGGCCCCCTGGCCATGGGCGTGGAATTGCTGCTGCGCCTGCTGCGCGACTCCGGTACGCCGCACAAGACCCTGGCCCCCGGGGGCGTGTACCAGCAAAACCTCGGCGGCCGCAGCTTCCAGCTCATGCGCCTGCGCGTCGATGGTGCTTTGGGGGTCGTCCCCGAAACCACGGGCCACCGGCTGATGGTCTCGGTGCGCTACATGCGGCCAGACGTTGACTGGAAGCTCAGGCCCGTGACCACGGATGTGGCTTTTGAGATTGCCCTTTGCCCATGACCGCCTCGACCACCGCACCCGCCGTGCGCACCGTGCGTTGCCCTGCCTGCGGCGGCCCCAGCCGCTACGCGGCCGACAATCCGTGGCGGCCGTTTTGCAGTGAGCGCTGCAAGAACCTGGATTTCGGTGCCTGGGCCAGCGAGGACTACCGGGTGGCCACCCAGCCCTCGGTGGATGACGAAGACGGCGGCGAAAGCAGCGGGCCGGCATCGAGTTCCGGCGACAAGCCCATCAGCCACTGAAGCCTCGCAACTGCAGCACGCGCCCGGCATGTGCGGCTTGGCCGCGCCCCATTGCAAAACAAGCGGCTAACGGCCCCGATCAGGTCAAGTGCGTCGGCCCCTGATGGGTCGGTCCTTCGTGACTGCGCTCCTGCGCCAACCATTGCAACACGGGGATGGTGCCCGGCAACACCGGCGCGACCGTCACGGGCAGTTGCTGCCACGCGATGTCCTGGCCTTCGCAGGGGCGCATCTGGCCTTGCCAATGCGTCACCTTGCAGAACTGCAACTCCACCCGCGCATGCGGATAGTCCACGACGCATGAACGCCAGAAGCTGGCATGCAGCGCGTGGATATCGAGTTCCTCGTGCAACTCGCGCTCCAGCGCCTGCAGCAAGGTTTCACCCGGCTCGATCTTGCCCCCCGGAAATTCCCAATAGCCCGCGTAGGGCTTGCCGACCGGGCGGCTGGCGAGCAGGAAACTGCCGTCGGCCCGCAGCAGCACGCCCACGGCCACCGGCACCAGCGGGCGGCCGGCCTCACCGGCAGGCACGGAGGCCGCAGCCGCGCCGGTCTCAGCATTGCTCGCGACAGCCATGATGTCAGCGCCGCTTGCGGCCGGCGAAGTCGCGCGCGAACTGCAGCGCCACGCGGCCTGAGCGCGAACCGCGCTCCAGCGCCCAGACCAGGGCCTCGGCATGCGCCGCCTGTGCCTCTTCGGGCGTGATGCCGAAGGCCTGCAGCCAATGGTCGATGATGCGCAGGTAATGGTCCTGGTCGAAGGGGTAGAAACTCACCCACAGACCGAAACGCTCGGACAGCGAAATCTTTTCTTCCACCACCTCGCCTGGATGCACTTCGCCGCTTTCGGTGTGCTGGTAGCTGAGGTTCTCGTGCATGTACTCGGGCAGCAGATGGCGGCGGTTGGACGTGGCGTAGATCAGCACGTTGTCGGCGTTGGCCGAGATCGAGCCGTCGAGCACGGATTTGAGCGCCTTGTAGCCGGCCTCGCCTTCGTCGAACGACAGATCGTCCGAGAACACGATGAAGCGCTCGGGCCGCGACTCCAGCAGGTCCATCAGATCGGGCAGGTCGATGAGATCGGCCTTGTCCACTTCGATCAGGCGCAACCCCTTGGCCGCATACTTGTTCAGGCAGGCTTTCACCAGCGAGGACTTGCCGGTGCCGCGCGCACCCGTGAGCAGCACGTTGTTGGCCGGCTTGCCGGCGACGAACTGGCGGGTGTTGCGCTCGATGCGGCGCTTCTGCTCGTCGATGCCTTGCAGGTCGGAGAGTTGGATGGGCGCCAGCATGCGCACGGGCTGCAGCATGGCGTGCTGGCCGCGCTTGCGCCAGCGAAACGCCACGGCCGCGCCCCAGTCGGGCTCGGGCGCGGTCGGCGCGAGGGTTTGCTCCAGGCGGCTGAGCACGCGCTCGGCATGATCGAGCAGTGTCACGAGGCGGTCCATGGGATCGGCGCCGGGCTTGATATCGAGTTGGACAGCGGGCTTGGCCATGGCGCGCTTCAGCTCCGGTAATCGGCGTTGATGCTGACGTAGTCGTGCGAGAGATCGCAAGTCCACACCGTGGCGGCGGCGTCCCCACGGCCCAGCACGATGCGCACGGCAATCTCGGGCTTGGCCATGACGCGCTTGCCTTCGGCTTCCTGGTAGCCGGGGTGGCGGCCGCCGCGCGTGGCCACATGCACGGCGTCGAGGTAGAGATCGACGCCGGACACATCGAGGTCGTCGATGCCGGCATAGCCCACCGCCGCAAGGATGCGGCCGAGGTTGGGGTCGCTGGCGAAGAAAGCGGTTTTCACCAGGGGCGAATGCGCCACGGCGTAGGCCACCAAGCGCGCCTCCTCGCGGCTGCGGGCACGCTCGACATGAATGCTGATGAATTTGGTCGCACCCTCGCCGTCGCGCACGATGGCCTGGGCGATGTGCAGCGCGACTTGCGTGAGCGCCGCGCGCAAGGCCTGCGCCTGCGGGCTGGCCGCATCGGTGATGGCCGGCAACGCGGCACGGCCGGTGGCGGCGATGACCAGGGCGTCGTTGGTCGAGGTATCGCCATCGACCGTGATGCAGTTGAACGAAGCGTCGGCCACCTCGCGGGCCAGTTGCGCCAGCAGCGCCGGCGCCACTGCCGCGTCGGTGGCAATGAAGCCGAGCATCGTCGCCATATTGGGGCGTATCATTCCCGTGCCCTTGGCGATGCCGGTGACGGTGACGCGCACGCCGTCGATGCTGATTTGCGTGCTGGCCGCCTTGGGCACGGTGTCGGTGGTCATGATGGCGGCCGCGGCATCGGCCCAGGCGTCGGCGCGAGCATCGGCGAGGGCAGCAGGCAGACCAGCGACGAGGCGGTCAAGCGGCAAGGACTCCAGGATCACGCCGGTGGAAAACGGCAGCACCTCGTGCGCTTTCACGCCGAGGAGCGCCGCCACCGCGTCGCAGCTTTCGCGTGCCGCCTGCAAGCCGGCTTCGCCGGTGCCGGCATTGGCGCATCCGGTGTTGATCACCAGGGCGCGCATCGGCGCGGACTGTGCCACGCCCAGATGTTCGCGGCACACCTGCACCGGTGCAGCGCAAAAACGGTTGCGTGTGAACACACCCGCCACCTGCGTGCCGGGATCGAACTGGAACAGCGTGAGATCGGTACGCCCGGCCTTGCGAATGCCGGCCTGGGCCACGCCGATGCGCACGCCGGGCACGGCATGCAGGGTTGCGGGGTTGGGAGGGGTCAGGTTCACAGCCATGGCGTGGGCTCCATCAAGGCCAGGATGATCGGGTGGGAAGAGACTGCTGCCGGCTCGACCGTGACGCCAAGGCGCGCGTCAACGGCGGCGGGCCTGGCAGGACTGACGCCCGCCTGGCCCGATGCCGCTCAGCTCAGCTTGCCGTGGCAATGCTTGTACTTCTTGCCACTGCCACAGGGGCAGAGGTCGTTGCGGCCAACTTTCGGCATGGCGTTGACGATGGGCTGCATCGAGACGGCGCCTGCCGCAGCCGCGGCCACGGCGAGCTCCCCGGCTTCGAGCCCGCCATCGGCCGCCACGGCGCCCGCGGCTTCGGGATGTTGGAACACCAGGTTGTGCAGGCTTTGGGCGCGTTGCTCGATCTGCTCGGCAGCCGCTTCGGCCTGCTCCTGGGTTTGCACCTGCACGGTCATGAGGGTGCGGGTGACGTCGTTCTTCACCGCGTCGAGCATCTGCCCGAACAGCTCGAAAGCCTCGCGCTTGTACTCCTGCTTGGGCTGCTTTTGCGCGTAGCCGCGCAGGTGGATGCCTTGACGCAAATAGTCCAGCGCCGAGAGGTGTTCACGCCAGTGCTGGTCAAGCGACTGCAACAGCACCATGCGCTCAAAGCTGGCGAAGTTGGCGCCCCCCACCGCCTCGACCTTCGCCTTGTACTGCGCGTGCACGGTCTCCAGCACATGCTCCAGCACGTCTTCGTCGGTCACGGTCTGGTCGGCCTCGACCCACGCCTTCAGCTCCAGGTCGACCTGCCAGTCGTCGCGCAGGGCGCGCTCCAGGCCGGCGATATCCCACTGCTCTTCCATGCTCTGCGCCGGCACGAAAGTGTGCACCATGTCGGTCACGCTGCCTTCGCGCAGGTCGGCGATCTGGGCGCTGACGTCCTGGTTGTCGAGGATGGCGTTGCGCTGCTCGTACATGATCTTGCGCTGCTCGTTGGCAACGTCGTCGTACTCGAGCAGTTGCTTGCGCACGTCGAAGTTGCGCGCCTCCACCTTGCGCTGCGCCGACTCGATCGAGCGCGTCACCATGCCCGCCTCGATCGCCTCGCCCTCGGGCATCTTCAGGCGCTCCATGATGGCGCGCACGCGGTCGCCGGCGAAGATGCGCATCAGCGAATCGTCCAGCGACAAGTAGAAGCGCGACGAGCCGGGATCCCCCTGGCGACCCGAACGCCCGCGCAGCTGGTTGTCCACCCGGCGCGACTCGCTGCGCTCGGTGCCGACGATGTGCAAACCGCCCTGGGCGATGGTGTGGTCGTGCAGCGACTGCCACTCGCTGCGCAGCGTTTCCACCCGCTGGCGCTTGTCCTCATCGGACAGATTGGGGTCGGCCTCGATGATCTCGCACTGCTTCTCGACGTTGCCGCCGAGCACGATGTCGGTGCCGCGGCCCGCCATATTGGTGGCGATGGTGATGACCTTGGGCCGTCCCGCCTGGGCCACGATCTCGGCCTCGCGTGCGTGCTGCTTGGCGTTGAGCACCGCGTGCGGCAGCTTTTCCTTGTTCAGCAGCAGCGAGAGGTTTTCGCTCGCCTCGATGGAGGCGGTGCCCACCAGCACCGGCTGGCCACGCTCGAAACAATCCTTGATGTCAGCCACCACCGCCAGGTCGCGTTCCCGGGCGGTCTTGTAGACCTTGTCCTGGTGGTCCTTGCGCTGGCTGGGGCGGTTGGTCGGAATGACCACGGTTTCCAGCTTGTAGATTTCCTGGAACTCGTAGGCCTCGGTGTCGGCCGTGCCGGTCATGCCGGCCAGCTTGCCGTACATGCGGAAATAGTTCTGGAACGTGATCGACGCCAGCGTCTGGTTCTCGTTCTGGATTTGCACGCCTTCCTTGGCTTCCACCGCCTGGTGCAGGCCATCGGACCAGCGCCGCCCGGTCATGATGCGGCCGGTGAATTCGTCGACGATGATCACCTCGCCGTTCTGCACCACGTAATGCTGGTCGCGGTGGTACAGGTTGTGGGCACGCAGCGCCGCGTACAAGTGATGCATCAGCGCGATATTGGCCGGGTCGTACAACGTGCTGCCTTCGGGGATGAGCCCCATCTCGCCAAGGATGCGCTCCGCCTTCTCGTGCCCGGACTCGGTGAGGTAGACCTGATGGCTTTTCTCGTCCACCGTGAAGTCGCCGGGCTTTTCCACGCCCTTGCCGGTGAGCGGGTCCTCCTCGCCGATCTGGCGGTCGAGCAGGGGCACGACCTTGTCGAGCTTGAGATACAGCTCGGTGTTGTCATCCGCCTGGCCGGAGATGATGAGCGGGGTGCGCGCCTCGTCGATCAGGATGGAATCCACCTCGTCGATCAGCGCATAGTTCAGCCCGCGCTGCACCCGCTCGGCGGGCTCGAACACCATGTTGTCGCGCAGGTAATCGAAGCCATATTCGTTGTTCGTGCCATAGGTCACGTCGCAACCGTAGGCGGCCTGCTTGTCCTCGCGCGGCATATTCGGCAGATTGATGCCGACGGTCAGGCCAAGTAAGTTGTACAGACGGCTCATCCACTGCGCATCGCGCTGGGCCAGGTAGTCGTTCACCGTGACCACATGCACGCCCTTGCCGGCGAGCGCATTCAAATACACCGGCAGCGTACCCACCAGGGTCTTGCCCTCGCCGGTGCGCATCTCGGCAATCTTGCCGTCGTGCAGCGCCATGCCGCCCACGAGCTGTACGTCGAAGTGGCGCATTTTCAGCGCGCGCTTGCCGCCCTCGCGCACCACCGCAAAAGCCTCGGGGAGCAGCTCGTCGAGCGAACGGCCGTTGGCAACCTGTTGTTTGAACTCGGCGGTCTTGGCACGCAGTTCCTCGTCGCTGAGTTTTTCGAACTGGGGTTCCAGCGCGTTGATGCGCTGGGCCACACGCCGGTATTGGCGCAGCAGACGCTCGTTGCGGCTGCCGAAGAGACGGGTCAGGAAGGATGCGGGCATGGGTCGGTCTGGATGCGGCACGCCAGGCAAGCCGGATCAAGCGCGGCCCTGGGCGGGGGATGGACAGCAAGCCCCGAATGCCATCACAAGGAAAACTTCCATTCTACCCAGCGCCCCTCGCGCGCGGAGTGGCCCGCCCTTGCCGGACAATGCGGTCTTCGCCCTCATGCGCGCCCAGGCGGCGCCTTTCCTGGCGCCACCCCCGATGACCACAGGCCCGACCCAGTTCCGCAAGCCACGGCGTCGCCACGCCGCGAGCCCGGCTGCGGCCACCATGGCCATGCTGCCGCAGTGGATGCAGCGCACGCCCACGCTGATGACCCTGAAGGAGCAGGCGCGCACATCCCAGCAGATGTGGGCGACGCTGCAAGGCTCTTTGCCGCTGGAACTGGCAGCGGCAGTGCGCCCTGGCCGTTGGGCCGAAGGCGTCTGGAACCTCACGGCCTCGTCCCCGGCCGTGGCCGCCAAGCTCAAGCTTTACGGGCCGCTGCTGTTGCGCCAGTTGCAGCAGGCGCAATGGCCGCTCAAGCGCATCATGGTGCGGGTGCAGGAGCCGGGTTCGCCGCCGGTGGGCAGTCCGGTACGCGCCGAGGCCGCAGCGCCATCGCGGGCGCCGGCCTCGGTGCGCGCCCGGCTGCGGGCCTTGCAGGCCTTGCGCGAAAAGCCGTAGCTGCTGGTGCTGTGCTGGTGTTGTTGTCCTCGGCACAAGGGCCGAGGCGATGGGCTCAGGCTGCGGCCTTGAGTGTGCTGCGGTAACCGGGCGGTGCGGTGCTGGCGTCGTCGAAGCTGACGATCTCGTAGGACGTGGGATCGTCGAGCACCGCGCGCAACAGCGCGTTGTTGACGGCGTGGCCGCTGCGGTAGGCGCTGTAGGCGCCAATGATGGGATGGCCGATGACGTAGAGATCGCCGATGGCGTCGAGCATCTTGTGCTTGACGAACTCGGCGTCGAAACGCAGGCCTTCCTGGTTGAGGATGCGCGACTCGTTCATGACGATGGCGTTTTCCATGCTGCCGCCCTGGGCCAGGCCGCGCTCGCGCAGCGCGTCCACATCGCGCATGAAGCCGAAGGTGCGGGCGCGGGCGATGTCGCGCACGTAAGCCTGCATGTCGAAGTCGAAGCTGTAGTCCTGCGCGGTCTGGTCGATCGCGGGATGGTCGAACTCGATGGCGAAATTCAACCGAAAGCCGTCGTGCGGCTCCAGTCGCGCCCACTTCTCGCCGTCGCGGTCTTGCGTGCGCACCTCCACCGGCCGGCGCATGCGGATGAAGCGCTTGGGCGCGGGCTGCTCTTGCAGCCCGGCGGACTGCAGCAGGTAGACAAAGCTGGAGGCCGAGCCGTCGAGGATGGGGATTTCCTCGGCGTCCACGTCCACGATCAGGTTGTCCAGCCCCAGGCCGGCGCAGGCCGAGAGCAGGTGCTCGACGGTGTGAATCTTGGCGTCGCCCGAACCCAGCGTGGTGGCCATGCGGGTGTCGACCACGGCCAAGGGGTGCAGGGGAATGGAGACGGGTTGCGGCAGATCGGTGCGGCGGAACACGATTCCGGTATCGGGCGGCGCCGGATGCAGCGTGAGTTCGACCCGCTCGCTGCTGTGCAGGCCGACGCCCACGGCGCGATTGGCCGAACGGATGGTGCGTTGCGACAACATGGTTTGCCGTTTTCCCAATCGAAAAACTGTCATTGATAACGAGAGGCTATTTTAAGGGCCCTGAGACAAGTCTGCAGAACGCCTTGCGCGCACATGGGAACGCAGGGACGGCTGAGGCGCCCGATCCACAACGCGCCAGGCAAAGCCTGCGCGCCGGGCGGAGCAGGAACAGACGGAACGGGGTCATCCGTCCGTTCCTGCCAGCGGCCGCTTCAGTCGGGCTGAAGAAGCGGCCTTGGCCCGGCTTGCAATCGACGTGGTTCTGGCAGTTGCCGGGTTTCAGTCCGCCTGCTTGCGCAGGAAGGCCGGAATCTCCAGCTCTTCCATGCCGCTTTGCATCAGCGCATTGACATGGGCCGAAGGCGCGTTGCCGCGCGGGTTACGCCAGATGGCCGGAATCTGCGAAGTGTCGATGCCCGCACCCGAAGCGTGGCCCATGCCCAAGGGGCCGGAATCGGTGCCGGTGCGCAGCACGGTCAGGCTGGGCGCTGCCTTGACGGCGACGCGGGCTTTCGACAGCCCGGTGGCCAGCACGGTCACGCGCAGCGAGTCGCCCATGGCGGGGTCGTTCACCGTGCCGAAGATGATGTGCGCGTCGGGCGCGGCATAGGCACGGATGGCGTTCATCGCCTCGCGCGTCTCGCTCAGTTTCAGCGAGTCGTCGGCGGTGATGTTCACCAGCACGCCCTTGGCACCGGACAGGTCCACGCCGTCGAGCAGCGGGCAGACCACGGCCTGCTCGGCGGCCAGGCGGGCGCGGTCGGCGCCGCTGGACACGGCCGTGCCCATCATCGCCTTGCCGGGCTCGCCCATCACCGTCTTCACGTCCTCGAAGTCGGCGTTGATCATGCCGGGAACGTTGATGATTTCGGCGATGCCGCCGGTGGCGTTCTTCAGCACGTCGTTGGCCTTGGCGAAGGCTTCCTTCTGCGAAATGTCGTCGCCGTAAACCTCCAGCAGCTTCTCGTTGAGCACGACGATCAGCGAATCGACGTTCTTCTCCAGTTCCTCCAGGCCGATGTCGGCATTCGACAGGCGCTTGGTGCCCTCGAACTCGAACGGTTTCGTCACCACCGCCACGGTGAGAATGCCCATCTCGCGGGCGATGCGCGCCACCACCGGCGCAGCGCCCGTGCCGGTGCCGCCGCCCATGCCGGCGGTGATGAACAGCATGTGCGCGCCAGCCAGCGCGTCGCGAATTTCGGCTTGCGCCTGCTCGGCCGCGTCACGCCCCACCTGCGGTTTGCCGCCCGCGCCCAGGCCGGTCTTGCCCAGCTGGATGAAGCGGTGCGAGCTGGACGTTTTCAGCGCTTGCGCATCGGTGTTGGCGCAGATGAATTCCACACCTTTCACGCCGCTGGCAATCATGTGCTCGACGGCGTTGCCGCCGCCCCCGCCCATGCCGATCACCTTGATGTTGGTCCCGCTGTTGAAGCCGTTGTCCGCGGCGTCCTCGATCATTTCAAAAGCCATGATGCACCTCCGTCGATAAAAGTTGAAAAACCCTGCACTGCTGCACTACCCCTCACACATGTCTGCGGTCCGGTGGCCGCAGACCCCGTAAAAACCTGTCATGCACTGCTTCAAAAATTCCCCGCGAACCAGTCGCGCACCCGCGCCACCAGAGACCTCGCGCCGCTGGTTTTCTGGGCGATGCGCGCGCCACGCTGACGCTGTGTCTGCGCCTCGACCAGCAGGCCCATGGCGGTGGCGTTGCGCGGGCTGCGCACCATGTCCGACAAGGGCCCGGTGTATTGCGGCAGACCCAGGCGCACGGGCTTGAGAAAAATGTCTTCGCCGAGTTCGACCATGCCCGGCATGAGCGACGCGCCGCCGGTGATGACCACGCCGGACGACAGCACCTCCTCGTAGCCCGAGTCGCGCACCACCTGCTGCACCAGGGCGAAAATTTCCTCCACCCGTGGCTCGATCACACCGGCCAGCGCCTGACGCGACAACATGCGCGGGCCACGGTCGCCCAGGCCCGGCACTTCCAGCCGCTCGTCCACCCCGGCGAGCAGCTGCTTGGCCACGCCGTGCTCGATCTTGATGTCTTCGGCGTCCTTGGTCGGGGTGCGCAGCGCCATGGCGATGTCGCTGGTGATGAGTTCGCCGGCGATGGGAATGATGGCGGTGTGGCGAATCGAGCCGCCGGTGTAGATCGCCACATCGGTCACGCCCGCACCCACGTCCACCAGCACCACGCCGAGTTCCTTCTCGTCCTCGGTCAGCACCGCGTGGCTGGACGCGAGCGGGTGCAGCACCACGGCATCGACTTCCAGACCGCAGCGGCGCACGCACTTGATGACGTTCTCGGCCGCGGTCTGCGCCCCGGTGACGATATGCACCTTGGTCTCCAGCCGGATGCCGCTCATGCCCACCGGCTCTTTGACTTCCTGGCCGTCGATGATGAATTCCTGCGGCTCGACCAGCAGCAGGCGCTGGTCGGTGGGGATGTTCACCGCCTTGGCGGTCTCGATCACGCGCGAGACATCGTTCTGCGACACCTCGCGGTCCTTGATCGCCACCATGCCCTCGGAGTTCTGGCCGCGAATATGGCTGCCGGTGATGCCGGTGATGACGCGGGTGATGCGGCAATCGGCCATCAGCTCGGCCTCTTTCAGCGCCGCCTGGATCGACTGCACCGTGGCCTCGATGTCCACCACCACGCCGCGCCGCATGCCGGCCGTGGCCGCCTGGCCCATGCCCACCACCTTCAGCGTGGCGGCAGCGTTCTCGCCCTGCGGCAGGATTTCGGCCACCATCGCCAGCACCTTGGAGGTGCCGATGTCCAGCCCCACCACCAGATCTTTGTAGTCTTTGGCCATTCCCTATGCTCCCGAAGGTTTGCCTTGTCGTTTCATCGTTTTCGAATCCGTCTTCGCCCCCGGCAGGTCGACCCCGACCAGGCGCACGGCAAAACCGTTGCTGTAGCGCAGATCGGCACTCGCCATGCTGCGGCCATAGCGCTTCTGCACACCGGGCGCCAGCGCCAGAAAGCGTTGCAGGCGCTGGTTGAAGGCCTGGGCGTCATGGTCGCTGCCCAGGTCCAGCCTGGGCCCGCCCTGAATCTGCACCCGCCAGTTGCCCTCGGCACCCAGCTCCAGCGCCGTCACCTTCCACTGCAACGGGGCGAAAGCCTGCGTCAACTGCGTGTACATCTGTGCCACCCGCGCCTCGCTGGCGGCAGGGCCGGAAAAGCGCGGCAAGGCCATGTCCTGCACCTCGCCGAGGTTGGCCTCGAACAATTGCCCGCTGGTGTTCACCAGGCCCACCGGAGCACTGCCATCGCTCCAGATGGCCAGCGGCTGCTGTGCCTCCAGCGTGACCAGCAGCGACAGCGGCCACACCCGCTGCACCACGGCCTTGTTGACCCAGGGAATCTGGTCGAACGCCTGCTGCGCGGCGGGCAGGTTCACCGTGAACCAATTGCCCTGCAGTCGTGGCAGCGCCTCGCCGCGCAAGGCGGTGGCGCTGACATGCTGCAATTGGCCTTGCACCTGCACGCTGCGGATGGCCCACCAGGGCCGCTGCATCAGCCAGTTGCCGGCCACCACCAGAGCGCCAATGGCGAACAGCCAGACCAGCGCCCGGCTGGTGAAGTTCATCAGCCGGATGTCGAGCGGAACCTCGTCGGAGGTCTTGGCACGCGGCGCGGCGCGCCAGGCGCCGAAGGCGCCGTCACGCTCCATCTGGCGGTGGCGGGCCATGCTCATGGTGACGCCCCTTCGCGCTGCGCGCTGCGGCCAGCGTCCAGCCGTGCATCGGCCAGGATGCGCAGGCATAGGTCTTCGTAGCTCAGGCCGGCGACGCGTGCGGCCATGGGCACCAGGGAATGGCCGGTCATGCCCGGGCTGGTGTTCATCTCCAGCAGGAAAGGCTTGCGGTCGGTGGCGCGAATCATGATGTCGGCGCGGCCCCAGCCGCGGCAGTCCAGGGCGCGGTAGCTGGCCAGCACCAGTTGCGCGATGGCGGCTTCTTCGCCTGCGGGCAGATCGCAGGGGCAGATGTAGCGGGTTTCGTCGCTGTAGTACTTGTGCTCGAAGTCGTAGTTGCCGCCGGGGGCGACGATGTGGATCAGCGGCAGCGCGACGGCCGCATCGCCCTCGCCCAGCACGCCGCAAGTGACCTCGTCGCCTTCGATGAACTGCTCGGCCAGCACCGCGGCGTCGAAGCGCGCGGCCTCGGCAAAGGCGGCGCCCACTTCGTGCGGGTGGTCGGCACGCTTGAGGCCGAGGGTCGATCCCTCGTGCGAGGCCTTGAACATCAGCGGCAAGCCGAGTTCGCGTGCGGCGGCATGCGCCTGCGCGGCACTGGCCACCATGCGCCACGCCGGGGTGGCCAGGCCGTCGCATTGCCACAGGCGCTTGGTCATGTGCTTGTCGATGGCCAGCGCCGAGGCCAGCACGCCGGGACCGGTGTAGGGAATGCCGAGCAACTCCAGCGCGCCTTGCACCGTGCCGTCTTCGCCGTGGCGGCCATGCAGGGCGATGAACGCGCGCGACGCCCTCAACGTGCGCAACTCGCACAAGGCTTGCTCGGCAGGATCGAAGGCAAAGGCGTCCACCCCGCGCGACTGCAGCGCCGCGAGCACGCCCTTGCCCGACATGAGCGAGACTTCGCGCTCGCTGGAACTGCCGCCCATGAGCACGGCGACGCGGCCCAAGGCCTCGGGTTCCGCGGTGGAGGGCTGCAGCCGGTTCATGTCGACGCCTCCATCGTCCGCGCCAGATCGACCACCTGCTGCGGCACCGCGCCGATGGAGCCTGCGCCCATGCACACCACCACGTCGCCAGCGTGCGCGCTATCCAGAATGGCTTGCGGCATGGCCTTGATGTCGTCGACGAACAGCGGCTCGGTCTTGCCCGCCACGCGCAGTGCACGCGCGAGGCTGCGGCCATCGGCGGCAACGATCGGCGGCTCGCCGGCGGCATAGACCTCGGCCAGCAGCACGGCGTCGGCCTGGCCGAGCACGGCGACGAAGTCCTCGAACACATCGCGGGTGCGGGTGTAGCGGTGCGGCTGGAACGCCAGCACGATGCGCCGCCCCGGATAGGCCCCGCGCGCGGCTTCGAGCGTGGCGGCCATTTCCACCGGATGGTGGCCGTAGTCGTCGATCAGCGTGAAGCTGCCGCCGGCGGGCAAGACGATCTCGCCATAGCGCTGGAAGCGCCGGCCGACGCCGTGGAACTCGGCCAGCGCCTTGACCACGGCAGCGTCGTCCACGCCGAGTTCGGCGGCCACGGCGATGGCCGCCAGCGCGTTGCGCACGTTGTGCAGCCCGGGCAGATTGAGCGTGACGGCCAGCGGCGGCAACACCACGCCGTTGCGCCGCAAGGCGGTGAAGTGCATGCAGCCGCCATCGGCACGCAGGTCCACGGCGCGCACCTGGGCGTCTTCATTCAGGCCGTAGGGCGTGACCGGCTTGGAGACGAAAGGCAGGATGGCGCGCACGCCGGGGTCGTCCACGCACAGGATGGCGGCGCCGTAGAACGGCAGGCGGGCGATGAACGCGACGAAAGCCTGGCGCAGCCGCGCCATGTCATGGCCGTAGGTGTCCATGTGGTCGGCGTCGATATTCGTCACCACTGCCATCACCGGCAGCAGGTTGAGGAAGGACGCGTCGGACTCGTCGGCCTCGACCACGATGTACTCGCCCTGCCCCAGCTTGGCATGGGTGCCCGCGCGGTTGAGCCTGCCGCCGATGACGAAGGTGGGATCGAGTCCGCCCTCGGCCAGCACGCTGGCGACCAGGCTGGTGGTGGTCGTCTTGCCGTGCGTGCCGGCGATGGCGATGCCGCGCTTCAAGCGCATCAGCTCGGCCAGCATCACGGCGCGTGGCACCACCGGAATACGGCGGGCGCGGGCGGCGCGCACTTCGGGGTTGTCGGGGCCGACGGCGGTGGACACCACCACGGCGTCGGCCCCGGCGATATGGGCGGCATCATGGCCGATGGCGACGCGAGCCCCCAGCGAGCGCAGACGCAGCACCGTGGCGCTTTCGCCGAGATCGGTGCCACTCACGCCATAACCGAGGTTGAGCAAGACTTCAGCGATGCCGCTCATGCCGGCGCCGCCGATGCCGACGAAGTGAATTTGGCGGATGGCGTGTTTCATGTCGGGTTCTCCAGCGCCTCGCATGCCGCGACGATGCGCTGCACGGCATCGCGCTTGGCGAGCTTGTGCGCCTGCTGCGCCATCACCGACAGGCGAGGGCGGTCGAGGCTGCGCAGTTCGGTGGCGAGGCGCTCGGGTGTGAGTTCGGTTTGCTGGATCAGCAGGGCCGCGCCCGGCTCGGCCAGGAAGCGGGCGTTGGCGGTCTGGTGATCGTCCACGGCGTGAGGGAAAGGCACGAACAGCGCGGCAACTCCAGCACAAGCGATTTCGCTCACGGTGGATGCGCCGGCGCGGCAGATGACCAGGTCGGCATCGGCGTAGGCCGCCGCCATGTCGTCGATGAATTCGCGGCAGTCGGCCTGCAACCCAAGCTGCGCATAGCGCTGCTGCAGGCTCTGCAGATGTCCGCGGCCGCTCTGGTGCAGCACCTGCGGGCGCTCGGCCGCGCCGAGCAAGGCCAGTGCCTGGGGCACGCGCTCGTTCAACGCCGCCGCCCCCAGGCTGCCACCGACCACCAGGATGCGCAGTGGACCGCTGCGGGCGGCGTAGCGTTGCGCCGGCGCGGGCAGGTCGCGGATGGATTGCCGCACCGGATTGCCGATCCAGTCGCCCGTGGGCAGGGTGTGCGGGAAGGCGGTGAGCACGCAGTCGGCCAGCCGCGCCAGCAGGCGGTTGCTCATGCCGGCCACGGCGTTCTGCTCGTGCAGCACCAGCTTGGCGCCGGCCCAGTCGCTCATCAAGCCGCCGGGAACGGTGATGTAACCGCCCATGCCCAGCACCACGCCGGGGCGCACACGGCGCAGCGCGTGGAGCGCTTGCCAGAAGGCGCGCAGCAACTTCAGCGGCAGCAGCAATTGGGTCAGCAGACCCTTGCCACGCACACCGCCGAAGTTCACCCACAGCATGGGGTAGCCCTGGGGCGGCACCAGCCGCGCTTCCATGCTGGCGGGCGCTCCCATCCAATGCACCTGCCAGCCGGCGGCGCGTAGCCCTTCACCCACGGCCAGCCCGGGAAAGATATGGCCACCGGTGCCTCCGGCCATGATGACGGCGGTGCGCGGCGCACTCATATCTGCCCGCCTCGCATGAGCAGCCGTGTGGTGCAGCCTGACGGCTGCCCGTTTTGGCTCCGGCATAACTTGCGCTGCGCGCAAGTCAGCCTGCACCGAAACCGCGTGCTCATGCTCATATCTGACCTCCTCGCATGAGCACGCGGTTTTCAAAATCCACGCGCAGCAAGATGGCCAGGGCCAGCAGCGACATCAGCGTGGCCGAGCCGCCGTAACTCAGCAGGGGCAGGGTGAGGCCCTTGGTGGGCAGCAGGCCGAGGTTGACGCCGATATTGATGAAGGCCTGACCGCCGATGAGCACGCCCACGCCCTGCGCCACCAGCGAAGAAAACATGCGGTCGGAGGCCAGTGCCTGGCGGCCGATGTCGAAGGCGCGCTTGGTGATCCAGGCGAACACCAGGGTCACGGCCAGCACGCCGACGAAGCCAAGCTCCTCGCCGATGATGGCGAGCAGGAAGTCGGTCTGCGGCTCGGGCAGGTAGTGCAGCTTTTCCACGCTGCCGCCCAGGCCGACGCCGAAGATATGGCCACGTCCCATGGCGATGAGCGCATGCGCCAACTGGTAGGCGCTGCCCAGGGAGTTGTCTTCGGCCCAGGGGTTGAGGTAGGCGAAGATGCGGTCGCGCCGCCAGGGCGAGAACACGATCATGAGCACGAAGGCGCCGATCAGCACCACCGTGCCCGCGGCGAACAACTTGCCGTTCACCCCTCCCAGGTAGAGGATGACCATGGCGACCGAGGCGATGACGAGGAAAGCACCCATGTCCGGCTCGGCCAGCAGCAGCAGGCCGATGACGGCCAGCGCGGCCGCCATCGGCAGGAAGGCTTTGCTGAACTTCTGCTTCACCTCTTGCTTGCGCACCATGAAGTTGGCGGCATAGAGAATGATGGCGAGCTTGACCAGTTCGGATGGCTGGAAATTGAACACGCCGAGAGGAATCCAGCGCCTCGAGCCATTCACGCCCTTGCCGAGAAATGGCACGAGCACGGCCGCCAGCATGGCCAGCGAGGCCAGGAAAATCAGCGGCGCCCAGCGTTCCCAGAACTTCATCGGGAACTGAAACACGACCCAGCCGCCGATGAGGCCGAGCGACACCGCCGCCAGATCGCGCCAGAAGAAATGGAACTGGGTCCAGCGGGCGAAGCGCGGGTCTTCGGGAATGGCGATGGTGGCCGAATACACCATGACCAGGCCAAAAGCCAGCAGCAGCACGATGACCCACAGCAGGTTCTGGTCGAAGTCCAGCATGCGCGAGGCGGACGGGCCGACATAGCCGATGCGCACCGGCATGGGTGCGGGCTTGGGCTGGGCTTCGCCACGCTTGCGGCCGAACGCTGGCAAGGCAAGCTTCATGGCGCGGCCTCCAGCATCACGCCATGCGCGTGCGCCAACTCGGCCACGCAGGCGGTGAACACCTCGGCGCGGTGGGCGTAGTTGCGGAACATGTCGAGGCTGGCGCAGGCGGGTGAGAGCAGCGCCACATCGCCCGCGCCGGCCAGCTCTGCGACACGCTGCGTCGCCAGTTCCAGACTCGCCATCTGCTCGGTGGGGCAGACGCCTTCGAGCGCCTGGGCGATGCGGCCGGCGTCACGCCCGATCAGCACGGCGGCACGCACGCGGCCCCGCGCCGCCGCCGCCAGCGGGGCGAAGTCCTGACCCTTGCCATCGCCGCCGGCGATCAGCACCACCGGGCGGTCCAGCCCGGTGAGCGCAGCAACGGTGGCGCCGACATTGGTGCCCTTGCTGTCTTCGATCCACTCCACGCCCTCGATCACGCCCAGGGACTGCATGCGATGCGGCTCGCCGCGGTAGCTGCGCAGCGCGTGCAGCATGGGCGCGAGCGCGGTGCCGGTACTGCAGGCCAGCGCCAGCGCCGCCAGGGCGTTGGCCCAGTTGTGCCGCCCCTGGATGCGCAAGGCGTCGGCAGGCATCAGCATTTGCAGGCTCACGGGCAAGTCGATGGCAGGCGGCTGCGCCTTGCCGCGGCGCTTGGACATCCTCGCCTGCGTCTCTTCCGTCTCCACGTCTTGGGCACGCGCCAGCCAGGCCACGCTATGCTCGACGGCGATGCCCCAGTCACCCGCGCGCGCCGGCGCATCGAGCCCGAAGGTCTGCAGCTTGCGGCCTTCGCGGCCCATGCCGAGAACCTGCGGGTCGTCGCGGTTGAGCAGCATCAGCCCCGGAGGCTGGGTCAGCGTCCAGGGCAGCGGGCCGAAGATGCGCGCCTTGTCGGCGGCGTAGGCGCGCATGTCGCCATGCCAGTCGAGATGGTCTTGCGTGACATTGAGCACGGTGGCGGCGGTGGCGGCCAAGTCATCCGCACCATGCAACTGGAAGCTGGAGAGTTCCAGCACCCAGGCTGCGGGCAGGCGGCCTGCGTCAAGCCGCTCGGCCAGCACATCCAGCATGGCCGGGCCAATATTGCCGACCGCCACCGCATCCACCCCCGCGCCTTGCAGCAGATGCGCAGTGAGCGCGGTGACCGTGGTCTTGCCATTGGTGCCGGTGATGGCCAGCAGCGACGGCGCATAACCTTGCGCCTGCTGCAACTCGCGCAGCGCGGCGCTGAACAGCCCGAGTTCGGTGACGGCATCGACCCCGTTGGCACGGGCGGCGGCGAGCAGCGGGCCGAAAGCAGCGTCGCTCGGGGCGATGCCAGGGCTGACGCAGAGCAGCTCGACCCCGTCCAGCAAGCCGGCGTCGATGCCCCCCGCATGCACCATGGCCTGCGGCAACTCGGCGCACAGCGCCTCCAATTGCGGCGGCTGGCGGCGGCTGTCGGCCACGCGCACGACGGCTCCCTGGCGCGCGCACCAGCGCGCCATCGCCAGGCCGGAAACGCCCAGGCCGAGGACGAGGACGGTGCGGTCGCGCAGGTTCACCTGGCCCTCACCGCAGCTTCAGGCTGGCGAGGCCAGCGAGACACAACATCATGGTGACGATCCAGAAGCGGATCACCACCTGCGATTCCTTCACCCCGAGTTGCTCGAAGTGGTGGTGCAGCGGCGCCATCTTGAAAATGCGCCGGCCTTGCCCGTATTTCTTTTTGGTGTACTTGAAATACGTCACCTGGATCATCACCGACACGGTTTCGGCGACGAACACCCCGCCCATGATGAACAGCACGATCTCTTGCCGCACGATCACGGCAATGGTGCCCAAAGCGGCGCCCAGCGCCAGCGCACCAACGTCACCCATGAACACCTGCGCCGGGTAGGCGTTGTACCAGAGGAAAGCCAGCCCGGCGCCGACCATGGCGCCGATGAAAATGAGCAACTCGCCCGTGCCCGGGATGTAGGGGAACAGCAGGTATTTGGAGAACACCGCGTTGCCCGTGACGTAGGCGAACACGCCCAGCGAGCCGCCCACCATGACCGTGGGCATGATGGCCAGGCCGTCGGCACCGTCGGTGAGATTCACCGCGTTGCTGGAGCCGACGATGACGAAATAGGTCAGCAGGATGAAGCCCAGCATGCCCAGCGGATAACTCACCGATTTGAAGAAGGGCACGATGAGGTCGGCCGCGGGCGGCAGCGGCATGGACAGGCCGCTCTTGAGCCATTCGACGAACAGGTGCAGCACCTGGGCATTGCCCCTGCCCGACACCGCGAACGCCAGATAGAACGCCGCCAGCAGGCCGATCAGCGACTGCCAGAAATACTTGTCGCGCGAGCGCATGCCGTTGGGGTCGCGGTAGACCACCTTGCGGTAATCGTCGGCCCAGCCGATGGCGCCGAAACCCAGCGTGACGATGAGCACGAGCCAGACGAAACGGTTGGACAAGTCCATCCACAGCAGCGTGGAGGCGGTGATGGCGATGAGGATGAGCACCCCGCCCATGGTGGGGGTGCCGGTCTTGATCAGATGGGTCTGCGGCCCGTCCTGCCGCACCGCCTGGCCCACCTTCATCGCGGTGAGCTTGCGGATCACCGCAGGCCCGGCGGCCAGGCCGATGAACAGCGCCGTGAGCGTGCTCATCACGGCACGGAAGGTGATGTAGTTGAACACCCGGAAAAACCGCAGCTCGGGTGAAACGCTCATCAACCACATGGCCAGGCTATGCAGCATGACTGGCCTCCTTCGCGCCGGCGCTCGGCGGCGTGCCCAAGCCCTGCAGCGCGCGCACCACCCGCTCCATGCGCATGAAGCGCGAGCCCTTCACCAGCACCGCGTCGAAACCCTGCAGCGCGGCGACATCGACCGCCAAGGCCTCGACATTTGCCGCGTGGCGCACCGCGACACCATCCTGCCCCGCGGCATCGGCCGCATGACGCGCGAGATCACCCACGGCCCAGACGGCGTCGATGCGGCGTGCGGCGGCATGGCTGCCGGCCTCGGCGTGAAACGCCGGACCTTGCGTGCCGACTTCACCCATATCGCCCAGCACCAGCAGGCGGCGCCCGGGCAGTGCGGCGAGGGCGTCGATCGCGGCGCGCACCGAATCCGGGTTGGCGTTGTAGCTGTCGTCGATCAGGCTGATGGCATGTCCGCCGGGCAGCTCGAGCCGGCTGCGCTGCATGCGCCCGGCCACCGGGCGGAACGTCTCCAGCCCGGCCACCACCGCGTCGAGCGGGGCGCCGCAAGCCAGCGCCACGGCCGCTGCGGCCAGGGCGTTGTGCGCGTTGTGCGCGCCCATCACCTGCAACTGCACGCGGGCCTCGCCTGCAGGTGAGCGCAGGTGCAAGCGCATGCCCGGCTCGGCGTTCGCGGCTGCCTGATAGGCCATCTCGGCCCAGCCACTGACCTCGGCGGCGGGCGGCGCCTCGGTCACCTCGTGCAGCGCGAAGCGCATGAGGCGGCGCCCTGCGGCCAGCGACTGCCATAGCGGCGCATAGCTGTCGCTGGCGGGGTAGACGGCGACGCCGCTCGGCGCGAGCGCGGCGAGCACGCTGCCGTTCTCGCGTGCCACGGCTTCCACCGTGTGCATGAATTCCTGGTGCTCGCGCTGCGCGTTGTTGACCAGTGCGACGGTCGGCTCGGCGATGGCCGCCAGCCGCGCCACTTCGCCCGGGTGGTTCATGCCCAGCTCCACCACCCCGGCCAGGTGTTGCGGCTGCAGGCGCAGCAAGGTGAGCGGCAGGCCGACCTCGTTGTTGAAATTGCCTTGCGTCGCCAAGCGCCCGTCCTCGCCCAGCCAGGCGGCGAGGATGGCGGCGATCATTTGCGTCACCGTGGTCTTGCCGTTGCTGCCGGTGACGGCGGCGAGCGCCATGGCGCCTTGCTGGCGGCGCCAGGCTTGGCTAAGCCGGCCCAGTGCCTGCAGGCTGTCGGCCACTTCCACGCCGGGCAGGCCGCATGGCGCCACGCCGCGTTCGGCCAGCACGGCGGCAGCGCCGGCTGCCGCCGCCTGGGGCAGGAAGTCGTGGGCGTCGAAGCGTTCGCCGCGCAGCGCGACGAACAGGTCGCCAGGACGCAGGCTGCGGGTGTCGGTGCAAACGCGGGTGATCGGCGTGAGCGCATCGCCATGCAATCGGCCACCGACCCAGGCCTGCAGTTCGCGCAGGGCGAACAACCCGCCGCCGCGCTGCGCCAGGGCGAGGCGGGCATGGAACACATCCGAGAACGGCGCCTTGCGTCCGTCTTGTTCCTGCGTCGTCTCATGCCCCTTGCCGGCCAGCAGCACGACATCCGCAGCAGCGGCATGGGCCACGGTTTCGGCGATGGCCTGGGCGCGGTCGGCCACGACCAGGCCCTGCACCGGCGCGACCATGCCTTGCAGCAGGTCGTCGAGGATGGCTTGCGGCGCTTCGCTGCGCGGGTTGTCGCTGGTCAGCACGACACGGTCGGCCAAGCCTTCGGCAGCGGCGGCCATCGGCGCGCGTTTGCTGCGGTCGCGGTCACCACCGGCACCCAGCAGGCACCACAGTTTGCCGCCACGCGCCTGCGCTGCGGGGCGCAAGGCCTGCAGCGCCTGGGCGATGGCATCGGGGGTGTGGGCGTAGTCCACCACCACCAGCGGCGCGTCGCGTCCACCCATCAACTGCATGCGCCCGGGTGGCGGGGCGATGGCGCCAAGCGCCTGCACGATGGCCTCGAAGCCCAGACCGCAGCTTTGCAGCAGGCCGCACACGACCAGCACATTGGCGACGTTGAAGCGCCCGACCAGCGGCAGCGCAACCTGCGCCCGCTGCGCGGCGTGACACAACTCGACGGCCATGCCAGTGGGCGTGTCGGCAAGCTCGGCCCGCCAGTCGGCAGGCTGGTCCAGCGCGGTGGTGATGACGCGCATGCCACGCTGCGCCGTGTGTTGCGCCAGGGCTGCGCCCATGGCGTCGTCGATGTTGAGCACCGCGGCTTGCAGCCCGTGGGCGTCGAACAAGCGGCGCTTGGCGGCGGCATAGGCGGCCATATCGCCGTGGTAGTCGAGATGGTCTTGCGTCAGATTGGTGAAGCCGGCGGTGTGAACCTGCAGGCCAGCGAGGCGCCCTTCCTCGATGCCGATGGACGAGGCTTCGAGGGCGACATGGCGCACCCCCTGCGCCAGCATCGCCGCCAGTTCGCGCTGCAGGCGCACCGGGTCGGGTGTGGTCAGGCCGGTGGCTTGCAGTGCGCCGGGCAGGCCCGCGCCCAGGGTGCCGACCACGCCGCAAGGCTTGCCGGCGGCGGCCAGCGCCTGCGCCGCCCAGAGTGCGCAGGAGGTCTTGCCATTGGTGCCGGTGATGGCCAGCACGGTCATGTGGCGCGAGGGCTGGCCGTACCAGGCGGCGGCAAGTTCGCCGGCCAGCGCTTTCAGGCCGCGCACGCGCAGCGTGGCGGGCGGCAGATCGAAGCCATCGGCACCGTCGTCCTCCACCAGGGCGGCCACGGCGCCACGAGCGAAGGCCTCGGGCAGATGGCGCCGTCCATCGCTGGCGGCGCCGGGCCAGGCGATGAACAGATCGCCGGCTTGCACCTGGCGCGAGTCGCAAGTCCAGGCTGCCCCGGCTGGAACCGCGGCGGCACGCACGGCATGCAGCACGGCGCCGACGGAGCCGGGCGCGGCGCTCACGCACCCTCCTTGTGGAGTGCGCTTGCGGGCTTGGAGGGCTGGGCGGCGGCGGTGATGGCCGGGGCCACGTCGGGCTTGACCGGCAGGTCCGGCGGCACGCCGAGAATGCGCAGCGCCTGCGGCACCACGCTGGCGAACACCGGAGCCGAGACGTCGCCGCCGAAATGCTTGCCGCCGCTGGGCTGGTCGACCGAGATGGCCATGACGATGCGTGGATGGCCGATGGGTGCCATGCCGACGAACTGGGCGCGGAACAGGTGCTTGTCGTAGCCCTTGCCCTTCCAGATCCAGGCGGTGCCGGTCTTGCCCCCGGTGGTGTAACCCGGCACGGCGGCGCCGGGTGCGGTACCGCCTTGCTGCGTGACCAAGGCCAGCATGCTGCGCATCTCACGCGCCACCAGCGGCGACACCACTTGCACGCCTTGCGGTGTGGCGGTGCTTTTCAACAGGGTTGCCGGAATGATGCGGCCATGGTTGGCGAACAACAGATAGGCATGCGCCAACTGGAAGGTGGAGACCGAGATGCCGTAGCCGAAGCCCTGGGTCACGGCGTCGATCGGACGCCATTTCTCCCACGGCCGCACCAGACCGCTGGCCGCGCCCGGAAACGGCACCTGCGGACGCTGGCCGAGGCCGACCGCGGTGTACATATCCCACTGGATGCGCGGATTCATGCGCATGACGATCTTGCTCGTCGCCACGTTGCTGGAATACTGGATGACCTGGGGCAGCGCGATGGTGCCGTTGTCCAAGTCGTCGCAGATGTTGTTGCCGTAGACGTTGAGGCAGCCGGGCGCCGTGTGGAACTCGGTCTGCGGCGTCACCACACCCGCCTGCAGCGCGGCGGCGATGGTGATGGGCTTCATCACCGAGCCGGGCTCGAAGGTGTCGGTCAGCGCGTAGTTGCGCATGTCCGACTGGGTCATGTCGCGGCGATGGTTGGGATCGAAACTGGGGTAGTTGGCCATGGCCAGCACCTGGCCGTTGGTGGCGTCGAGCACCACGGCGCTGCCGTTCTTGGCCTTGTTGTTCACCACCGCATCTTTCAAGGCCTGGTAGGTGAGGTACTGGATCTTGCTGTCGATCGACAGTTGCACGTCGTCGCCGTTCACCGGGGGCACGCCGCCACCGACGTCCTCGATCACATTGCCGAGGCGGTCGCGCATGACCTTGCGCGTACCCGAATGGCCGGCCAGGTCTTTCTGGAACGTGAGTTCGACGCCGGCCTGGCCCTGGTTCTCCAGGTCGGTAAAGCCCACCAGCTGCGCCGCGGCCGAACCTTCGGGGTAGTAGCGCTTGTAGCTGGGGGAGAAGTAGATGCCCTTGATGCCCAGCGCCTGCACCTTGCGCGCGGTGTCGATGTCGACCTGGCGCTTCACGTACACGAACTGCCTGTCCAGGCTCAGGCGACGCTGCAGTTCGGCCGCGTTGAGCTTGAGCAGTTGCGCCAGCTCGGCCACCTTGCGCGGATCGGCCTCCAGGGTTTCGGGGTCGGCCCAGATGGTTTTGACGGGGATGCTGGAGGCCAGAATATTGCCGTGGCGATCGAGAATGCGCCCGCGCATCGCGGGCAGTTCGATGGTGCGGATGAAGCGCAGATCACCCTGCTGCTGGTAGAAGTTGGTGGTGATGACCTGCACCCACAGCGCCCGCCCGATCAGGGCGATGAAGGCGAGGTAGAGCAGGCCCTTGACCAGCCAGGCGCGCCCGGGCGGCAGGCGCAGGCGCAACAGCGGACTGCTGTGCGCCTGGCGCGGAGCCGGACCGAGGTTACGCGATGAAAACGCCCCCAGGCCGCTGCCTTGCAGCAACCTCCCACCGAGAGGCATGCGAAAACTTGAGGCGGCCGCGCGCTTTTTCATGAGCTTCATCGCGTGGGAATGGATGCCGGCAGGCTGGGCAGCCGCGCGGCGCTGATGTAGTCGGTCCGCGCCGGCGTGACCGGCACCAGCCCCAGGGTGTTGCGCGCCAGCTCCTCGATGCGCCCGGGCACGGAGAGTGCGCGCACTTCCACCTGCAGGCGGTCGTGGTCGAGTTGCAGTTGCATCGCCCGCTGCTGCGCCGCGTCGAGCGCGGCAAAGGTGCGCCGCGCCTCGTACTGCGCCCGCACCACGAGCATGGCGCCGGCCATGGCGATGAGCAGCAGCAGCAGGTTCAGCCGCGTCATGCGCCCACCTCCGGCGCCGCTGCCGCGGCCACCACGCCAGGCAGGCGTTCGGCGGCGCGCAGCATGGCCGAGCGCGAACGCGGATTGGCCTTCACTTCGGCCGCAGCGGGGCGTTGCTTGGTCAACAGCTTCAAGCCCGGATGAAACGCCGCCGGCGCCACCGGCAGGCGCAGTTGCTCGCGCGTCTGTTCGGGCGCACGCGACTGCCGCGCCATGAACTGCTTCACGACGCGGTCTTCGAGTGAGTGAAAGCTGATGACCACGAGTCGCCCTCCATCAGCCAGCCTGGCCATCACCTGCGCGAGTGCCGCTTCGAGTTCGGCAAGCTCGGCATTGACGTGAATCCGAAGAGCTTGAAAGGTGCGCGTGGCCGGATCTTGCCCCGGTTCGCGACTGCGCACCGCTTGCGCCACGAGGCCGGCAAGCTCTGCGGTACGCGTGACGGGCTCGCCCCGTTCGCGGCGAGCCACAACCGCCTTTGCAATCGGGAAAGCAGCCCGTTCGTCGCCATAGTCTCTCAGCACCCGGGTGATGTCATCGACGCTGGCCTCGGCCAGGAATTGCGCCGCGGTCAGGCCGCGCGTGGTGTCCATGCGCATGTCCAGCGGGGCGTCGCCGCGAAAGCTGAATCCGCGCCGGGTCTCGTCGAGTTGTGGCGACGACACGCCCAGATCGAACAGCATGCCCTGCACCTTGGGCAAGTCCAGCCCATCCAGCACCGCGCCCAATTCGGAGAACGCGGCGTGCACCAGCGTCAGCCGCGCATCGGCCCGCGCCAAATCCTGGCCGGCGGCAATGGCCTGGGGGTCGCGGTCCAGCGCCACCACGCGCGCCTGCGGCCCCAGGCGCGCCAGCAACTCCCGCGTGTGGCCACCGCGACCGAAGGTTGCGTCCAGGTAGATGCCGGCCGGGTTGGTCAACAGCAGCTCGACGGCTTCGTGCAGCAAAACGGTGCGGTGCTGCAGCGGCGCTGCAGCGGTGGGGGCGGGGTTTGGCATCTGGAGTCACCTTCACACCACGATGTTGCGCACCGCTTCAGGCATGCCGGCCTCGATCACCGCCGCCTCGCGCGACTGGTGGGTGGCGCGGTCCCAGATCTCGAAATGCGAACCCATGCCGATCAAGTCGATCTCGCGCTCGATGCGCGCCGCCGCACGCAGTTCAGGCGAGATGAGCACACGCCCGGTGGCGTCGATCTCGGTCTCGGTGGCGTGGCCCAGATAGATGCGCTTCCAGCCCTGCGCCGCCATGGGCAGCTGGCTGATCTTGGCGCGAAATTCCTGCCATTGCGCGTCGCCGAACAACATCAGGCAGCCCTCGGGGCTTTTGGTCAGGGTCAACCGACCGGCAGCCTGCGCCAGCAGCATGTCGCGGTGGCGCGCAGGCACGGTCATGCGACCCTTGCCGTCCAGCGTCAACGCCGATATGCCAATGAACACGCGCTTCTCCGATTGCCTTCAGCGCAGAGCCCGGCCCCTGCACTTTTACCCACTTTTTTGCACTTGGCTGCACTGTAGGGGGCAAAAAGACCATCGTCAATAGGGCAAATTGAAAAATTGGCTTATCAAACAAGCACTTAGCGCTGCCATCAAAGCTGTGTTTTTGGACAGATAAAGTCAAAAAAATGCCCTTAAATGAAGCACTTGAATCCATAAGTGCAAGCGATACATTCGTGTCGAGGCCACTGCAAGGCGCGAAGCTGGCGATCGCCCTGCGCGGGGCACGGCGCATGGCCCGCATGTGGCCAGGTGCGGCCTGGCCTGGCCTGATGCAGGGCGCAAGAAGGCAGAACCCTGCGGCCGTCGTCTTCCCACTCATCCAGCATGCCGGCGCTGGGGTCCGACGCGGCCCTGGCTTGGCTTGGCTGGGCTCGGCCGCCAGGACCGCCCCCCTGGGTCACGGGAACCTGCCTCTTGTCGTACCGCTGGCAAGTCCATGCCATGCCCTGCCAGCCGGGGCGGCCATGGGTGAGCAGGTCGGCCAGGTTCGTTGCATTTGGGCACGAATGTCGCCTTGACCTGGGACTTTCGACGCTTTTAAACTGATTGCAAACGAGACGGCGATGGAGTTCGCCGCAACCGCCCCGGCGCCAGCCGGTGGCTGATGACTCCTACCCAGTGCCGCTGCGTGCGGCGGGCGATCTGCATGGGAGGAGTCGATGCAAGCACAAGCCGCATGGCAACAGATCGCCCAGGTGCTGGCGATTGTGTCGCTCTCTCCGCTGCTGCACGGCTTCATCGCCATGATGGAAGAGAAGGTGCAGCGCGGCGCAGGCCCCAGCCTGTTTCAGCCCTACCGCGACCTGGCCAAGTGGTTCCGCAAAGAACTCGTGGTGCCGCAAACCGCGTCGTGGATTTTCTGGGCCGCGCCGGTGGTGGCGTTCTCGGCCATGCTCACGGTGCCCATCCTCATCCCGGTGCTGACCAACTACCCGCTGCCGCTCTCGGACATGGGCGACATCCTGGGCGGCGGCCTCATGCTGACGCTGGGCGGCTTCGCCATCCTGCTCGCGGGCCTCGATAGCGGTCATCCCTATGGCGGGCTGGGGTCGAGCCGCGAGGCCATGCTGGCCATCCTGGCCGAGCCGACGCTGATCATGGTGTTCGTCGGCATCACCCTGCTGGCGCAGACCATGCTGCCCTTCGTCGTCAATCACCTGCTGGTGGCGCAGCCGGCGGTGTTCTGGGGCCCGGCGCATCTGTTCCTGGTGGCGGCGTTTTTCATTCTGCTCACGGTGGAAACCGAGCGCCTGCCGATCCATTCGAGCATCCACGACGAGATCTACATGATCGGCGAGGCGCGCATTCTCGAATACTCCGGCCCGCTGCTGGCGCTGCTGAAGTGGGCATCGTGGATGAAGCAGGCCATTCTCTACACCATCTTCCTCAATGTGCTGACCATCCCCTGGGGCTTGTCCATCCAGGGCACGACGCTGGGCATTCTGGGGGCGGCCGTGGCGCTGCTGGCCAAATGGTTCGCCCTCGGTCTGGTGATGGTGTTCGTCGATACCGCGCAGTCGCGCCTGCGCTTTTACCGCTATCAGGAGCCGCTGGCGCTGTCCTTCCTGATGGCCATCCTCGCCATCGTCGCGCGGCAGGTTTGAGCAGAGGGCAAGAGCCATGTTGATCTTCCACCTCGGCGGCGTGCAGGCATCCATCTTCAGCCTGCTGATCATCATCGCGCTCATCCTGGCCTTCGTCATGCTGGGCTCGCACTGGATCAAGAACCACATCCTGGCCTTCGCCGCCGAGTCATGGGTGATTGCGGCGCTGTCGCTGGCCATCGGCATCACCGGGCATTACCCGGAGCTGATTTTCATCGCCGCGCTGACCGCGCTGTTTCGCGGCACCCTGCTGCCGTATCTGCTGGTGCGCATCGTCAACGGCCTGGGGCAGAACCGCGAGTTCACGCCCTTGTTGCAACCGGCGTCGAGCATCGTGCTCGGCGGTTTTCTGGTGCTGTTTTCCTATGCGGTGGCGGAGAAGCTGGGCGTGCGCATGAACCTGGTGGACAACATCGCCGTGCTGGCGCTGACCGCCATGTTCGCGCTCAAGCTCATCGGCTTTCTGATGCTGGTGCTGCGCGCGGAGGCGGTGAGTTCCATCCTCGGCCTGCTGGTGATCGAGAACGGCATTTTTCTCGGCTCGCAAATCCTGGTGCCGGGCATGCCGCTGTTGCTGGAAATGGTGATCCTGTTCGACCTGCTGATCATCGTCTCCACCTTCGGCATGCTGATCCGCTTCCTGCACAAGGCAGTGGGCACGACCAGCAGCCGCGAACTCACGCGCTTGGTGGGGTGAGGCGATGACCAGCGAACGACGCGATTGGAGCAAGACGTGATCTGGAATGTCTTGTATGCCATCTGGGCCGTCACTGCGCTGGCGGCGGTGGGCAGTTGGGTGTCACGGCACTCGCGGCTGGCCGAGGCTCTGAATCTCGCCGCGGCGATCATCGACCTCATCCTGGTGGTCGTGCTGCTCATCGCCACGCCCGACACGGCGATCACCGCGCTGAACCACTACCTGCTGCTCGACGATTTCGGCGTGTGGGTGATGCTGTGCCTGGCCATCGTCTATCTGCTGGCCAGCATCTATGCCATTGGCTACATGCGCTGGATGCATGGCGAGCTGGCGCGGCTGCACCGCTTCTACAGCCTGTTCGCCGCGTTCGCGCTCACCATGTTCCTGGCACCGGTGCAGAACAACCCCGGGCTGTACTGGATCGCCATTGACCTCACCACCATCGTCAGCGCGTTTCTGGTGGGCTTTCAGCGCGCGCCGGAAAGCATCGAAGCGGCTTGGAAGTACATCGTCATCGTCTCCGCAGGTCTTGGTCTGGCGCTGCTGGGCACGGTGCTGTTTTACTGGGCCGGTACGTTCATCCTCGGCCCGGAGTACGACATGACCTGGGCCAACCTCGCCGGCATCGCCCCCAAGGCCGAGCCGGTGCTGCTGCTGCTCTCCTTCCTGCTGGTCTTGGTGGGCTTCGGCACCAAGGTCGGCCTGGCGCCGATGCACACCTGGCTGCCGGATGCGCACAGCGAGGGCCCGGCGCCGGTGTCGGCCATGCTGTCGGGTGCGCTGCTCAACTGCGCCATGCTGGGCATCGTGCGCTACCTCAACATCCTGCAGCACACCCGCATCGAGGCCACGGCGCGCACCGCACTCGTGGTGCTGGGCGCGTTCAGCCTGCTGGTGGCGGCGCTGTTCATCAGCCACCAGACCGTCATCAAGCGCCTCGCCGCCTATTCCAGCGTGGAGCACATGGGCGTGGTCGCGCTGGGCTTCGGTTTCGGCGGACCCCTGGGGGTGATCGGCGCGCTGTATCACATGCTCAATCACTCGCTCACCAAGTCGCTGGTGTTCTTCGGCGCGGGCAACACGATGCATGCTTACGCGAGCAAGGACATCGGCAAAATCCGCCGCGTGCTGCGCTTTTTTCCGCGCTCCGGAGCGATGTGGCTGGCCGGAGCCGTGGCCATCACCGGCGCGCCGCCTTTCGGTCTGTTCTTGAGTGAACTCACCATCCTGCGCGGCGGCATGGAAAGCGCCAATCCCTGGGCGGTGTGGTGGATGGCGGTGCTGCTCATCGTCATTTTCATCGGCTTTCTCAACCACTTCCGCGCGATGTATTTCGGCTCGCGGCCGGAGCATGCGCCACACCTGAAACTCCGCTTCACGCATGTGGCGCCAATGGCCGTGGCTCTGGCCGCCATCCTGCTGCTCGGGCTGTGGTGGTTGCCGCCGATCTGGAACCATCTGGCCGGCATCGCCGCGCAACTGGGAGGGGTGTGAGATGCGCCACTGCGACACCACCCGCCTGAGCCCTGCAGAGTTGCCCGCTGCCGCCGACGCCCTGCTCACCGCGCTGGGCGACACCCCCAGCGCCCATGGCCGCATGCAGATGGCCTACGCCTGCGGCTGCAGCGACGGCGGGCTGGACGTGATCTATGTCGTGAGCGCCCCCAGGTCGCCGCAAGCGGCTCCCGCCCCCCATGGGGGTGAGGCAGCCTTGGGGCGGCCCGGCGGCTTCCTCGGGAGCCAGGGCGCGAACCAGCCCTACAAAGTCTGGCGCGTGCGGCCTGAGGACCACACCCTGCCCTCGCTGGCGAACAAGCTGCCGTTGCTGGGCTGGTACGAGCGCGAGATGATGGACCTTGACGGCCTGCGCTTCACCGGCCACCCCGAGCCCAACCCGCTGGTGCTGCACGAAGGCATGCCGCGCCAACCAGCACCGCTTGCGCATGGTTTCGACATCCACGCCGCGGCTCTCGATTTCACGCCGCAGCCGCCCATCGTGCCGCAGGTCTTGGGGCCGGACATCCAGCGCCTGCCCTTCGGCCCGGTGCGGGCGGACATCGTGGAGTCCGCCCAATTCCTGTTCTTCTACATCGGCGAAGGCATCCTGCACTATCACCCGCGGCTGTTTTACAAACACCGCGCGATGGAAGCGCGTTTTCAAGTGCCCGGCGTCGCCTTGCGCGCTCCCGACCTCCGTGCGGGCGCGGTGCTCGCCGAGCGGGTCAGCGGCATCGACTCGGTGGCGCACGCGCTGGCGTTTGCGCAGGCGGTGGAAGGCGCGATGGGCTGGCGTGCGCCGCCGCGCTCGCGCTATCTGCGCGTCATCCTCGCGGAACTGGAGCGGCTCTACAACCACCTGCACTACCTCGGCCATCTGTCGAAGACCACCACGCTGAAAGTGGGCGAGGCGCAAGGGCTGTTGCTCGAAGAACGGCTCAAGCAGATCAACGCCAAACTCACTGGCAGCCGGTTCTTGCGCGGCCTCATCACCCCCGGCGGGTTGCGCCGCGACCTCGATGTGAGCGGCCTGGACGCCGCGCTCGACACCGTCACCGACGACATCGACAGCTATCTGCAGCGCCTTGAAAACACCCGCAGCCATCTCGACCGCCTGATGACGACCGGCCATCTCGACCGCCAGGTTGCGTTCGACCAGGGCGCATGAGGCCCGATCGAGCGCGCCAGCGACCTCGACCGCGACCTGCGCCGCGACCACCCTTACGCCAACTACGAGAAGATGCGCTTTTCCGTGCCGGTGCAAAAAACAGGTGACGCCCACGCCCGTTCGCTGGTGCGCATGGAGGAGATCCGCGAGTCGCTGGCGCTGATCCGCCAGGCCATCGGCCGCGTCAAGCCCGGTCCGGTGCTGCGGCACGAGGTGTTGGAACCAGCCGATCCCCATGGTGAAGGCCTGGGCTGGGTGGAAGGCACGCGCGGCGGCCTGCTGTATGCCGTGCATCTCGATGCCACGCGCACCCGGCTGCAGCGCGTCAAGATCAAAGACCCGTCGTTTTCCAACTGGCGGGTGTTCCCCTTCACCGTGGAGGACAGCAACATGATGGACTACGCCATCAACGAGGCCAGCTTCGGCCTGTCCGTCGCCGGTGCGGATCGGTAAGGAGACGAGCATGCCGGTATGGACCTGGTTCGGATTGCACAAGGGCCGCGCCACCACACCCTGGCCGCAGCGCCCCGGCCCCGACGGGCAGGAGGGCGTGCTCGGCCTGCCACGCTTCGACGCTACGCGCTGCACCGCGGCGCAGAGCGGCTGCAATGATTGCGTCGCCGCATGTCCAGCGTCCGCAATTGGCGTCGACACTGGCCAACATGTGCAACTCGACTACGCCCGCTGCGTCGGCTGCCAGCTTTGCACCGAGGTCTGCCCCGAGGGTGCGTTCAGCGTCAGCCACGACTGGGCCTTCGGCGTGCGCGACAAGGCGGATTTGTTGAACCATGGTTCGGTAAAAACCTCCCCACCCCAACCCTCCCCACAGCGTGGGGAGGGGGCGAATCACTCATCCACCGCCGCGTGGGGGATGTCGGGAGGAACAGAACAATCCTTGCATAGCGCCGTTCTCTCCTCCCCCACCGCGCGGGTGAGGTCGGGAGGGGGAGACTCGAACGAACAGGCGCTCACGCGGGAACTCAAAATCTTCGGCAAGAGCCTGCACGTCCGCCACGTCGATGCCGGCTCGTGCAACGGCTGCGAGAGCGAGCTGCAAGCCCTGCTCAACCCCTTCTACAACCTGCACCGGCTGGGTGTGTTCTTCACCCCGTCGCCGCGTTTCGCCGATCTGCTGCTGGTCACCGGCCCCGTCACTGCCGCGATGCGCGAGCCGCTGCTGCGCACCTATGAGGCCATGCCGCAGCCGCGCTGGGTGATGGCTGCGGGCACCTGCGCCACCGGCGGCGGCACCAATGGTGGCGGCTATGCCTGCCATCAGGGGCTGGAGGGCATCCTGCCGGTGGATGTGTGGCTGCCCGGCTGTCCGCCCAACCCGGCGGCGCTGATCGAAGCCCTGCTGATGCTGCTGCAACGCCGACCGCAGCGCGTCCATCAAGGCCGGCATGAACACGCCTGATGCCATCGCGCTGGCCGCCTTCGGCCTGGCCGCGCTGACCTGGGTGCTGGCGCTGCTGGCGGATTTGTTCACGGGTACGGCCCTGCCCCGCTTGCTTCTCGCGCTGGGCTGCGTGCTCGCCGCCGTCGGCGCGCTGTGGGGCCTGCCCAGCGGTGGCGCGGGGCAGGCCGTGCTGCAACTCGGCGATGCCCCCGTCATCTTCCACCCCGACGCCGCCGCGCTGTGGCTGATGCTGCCTGCGCTGCTGCCCGCCTTCTTTGCAACCCTGCGCGGCGGCGCCAAGCACACACGCGGCTGGGCCGCAGGCGCGGCGCTGTCGCTGCTCGGCGCTTTAGGCGTGTATGGCCTGCAAGACGGCGCGAGTTTTCTCATCGCCTGGGAGGTGATGGGTTTCGGCGGCGCGCTCATGCTGCTGGCCGACCATCGCAGCGTGCAGGCCGGGCACGACAACCTGTTCATGCTCGCGCTGCTGGAGGTGGGTGGCGTGGCCTTGCTGCTGGCGGTGTTGATGCTGGGGCAGCGTCTGGCCTTCGGCTCCTACGCCCTGCAGTGGACCGGATGGGGCGTGGCCCCGGCCTTCTTCCTCGGCCTGCTGTGGCTGGCAGGCTTCGGCGCCAAGCTCGGACTGCTGCCGTTTTACGAGTGGTATCCGGGGGCTTACGGCAGCGGCAGCGGCTCCACCGGCGCGCTCATGTCGGGCATCGTCCTGAACGCCGCCTACTTCGCCCTGGGCCGTGCGCTGCTGCAATGGATGGGCAACCCGCCCTGGCTGGCGGGCTTTGGTGTGGTGGTGCTGGCGGCGGGCATGTTCACCGCCATCCTCGCCATCCTCTACGCCTTCCAGCAAAGCGACTGGCGGCGGCTGCTGGCGTTTTCCTCCGCCGAGAACGCCGGGGTTGCCGTGACCGCGCTGGGCGCGGCGCTGATTTTCCGCGCCGGTGGCCAGGACATGCTGTCGGCGCTGGCCTGGACGGTGGGCATGCTTCACCTCATGGGCCACAGCCTGGCCAAGGGCAGCCTGTTTCTCACGGCCGATTCAGCCGCCGCGCTGCAGGGCAACCATCATCTGCGGCAAAGCGCCATCCTGCGCCATGCGCCGCTCACCCTCGGCCTGGGTGCGGTGTTCGCCGCCATGAGCCTGGCCGCCATGCCGCCCACCGCCGGGTTTGTGAGCGAGTGGTATTTGTTCCAGTCCCTGTTCCACGACTTCACCTTGAAAGGCGACGGCTCGCGCATCGCCCTGGCGCTGGCCGGAGCGGGCTTGGCGCTGACCACCGCCATCGCCCTGGCGACCATGGTCAAGCTGTTCGGCGTCGGCCTGCTGGGGCAGAACGAGGAGCACTCCGCGCAACATCGCAAACACCAGACGGAACTGACGGCATTGCAAAGGTTCTCCGTGTTCATCACCGGCCTGGCCGTGCCGGTGTTCGCCGTGACCCTGGTGTGGTGGCTGCCGCTGATGCAACAAGCCGCTTGGCCCGCCGCGAATGCTGCACGGCAAATGACCCATGGCTGGCTGCTGGTGCCGCTGTCGGCAGGGTTTGCCTTCATCTCCCCGGCCATGCTGGTGCTGGCCGTGCCGCTGTTGGCGCTGTTGCCGCTCTGGCTGGTCTGGGGCCGCAGGCGCTTTGCGGTACGCCGCGCGCCGCTGTGGTGCGGCGGCGAAGACTACGCCGCCCACGCCGGAGCGACCACCGCGCTGTCGTTCTCCAACGCGATGCGGGTGTTCTACAACTTTGTTTACCGCCCGCACAACGCCGTGGCGCGGCAGTTCGAAGGCAAGCCCTACTTTCTCAAGGAGCTGCAGTTCAGCTATTCGCAAGCCCCCGTGTTCGGCGCGCTGCTGTTCACCCCGGCGGTGCGCACGGTGCATGGGCTGGCGCGCCGATTGCGTTTTCTGCAGAACGGCCTGATGAACGCATATCTCGCCTACATCGGCATCCTGCTGGTGCTGGTGTTCGGACTGGTTCTGGTGTGGGCGCCGCCGACCTGATGCGCGCACAACGGCCGCCGCGAGCCACCCGCTGCAGAGAAAACAACAACAATCCCGGTTGCTGTCGTGCCGCTTTGGGCAGCGCGCCGGGCACGCATCGCGGCACTGCCCGCCCTTTCTTGATTTTCAGGACGTTTGATGGTTTCCGTTTACATCTCCGTTTTCGCCATCCTGGGCGCGTTCGCCCGGTATGGGCAGTCTCTCGTGGTGCAGGGCGTGCTCGGCGACGCCTTCCCGTTCGCCACCCTGTCGATCAATGTGCTGGGGTCGTTCCTGATGGGCTTCCTGTTCTTCGAAACGCTGGAGCGCATCAACGTCAGCCCGGAACTGCGCACAGGCATTCTCACCGGCGGCCTCGGCACCTACACCACGTTTTCCACCTTCTCCATCGAGGCCATTCATCTGCTCGAACTTGGGCACTTCATCCTGGCGGCACTCTATATCGGCGCGTCCGTGGTGTTGTCGGTCGCCGCCGCGTTCTTCGGCGCCTATCTGTCGCGCCATCTGCAATTCACCGCCTCCTGAGCGACGAGCGACTTCGATGACATTCCTCTACATCGCGATCTTCGCGCTCATCGGCGCCTTCAGCCGCTACGGACACACCATCGTCGTGCAGCGCGCGCTGGGGAGGTCGTTCCCCTTCGCCACCCTGTCGATCAATATCGTCGGCTCGTTCCTGATGGGCTTCCTGTTCTATGAAACCCTGAAGTACGCCGCCATCAACCCGGCCATGCGCACCGGCATCCTCACGGGTGGTGTCGGCACCTACACCACGTTTTCCACCTTTTCGTTGGAAACACTGACCCTGATTGAAAACGGCGAGGCGGCCAAGGCCGGGCTCTACGTGGTTCTGTCCGTCTTTCTGTCCATGCTGGGCACGGCGCTCGGCGCCTATTTTTCACACAACCTGGGAGTCTGACCCATGAAAACCGTCACGATGGCGCGCATCTACATCAAAGAAGGCGACAAGGTGCAGGGCCACAACCTGATGCATGAAATCTTCAAGCTGCTGCACGAACAGCACAAGGTCCACGGCGTCACCGTGTTTCGTGGCGTGGCCGGTTTCGGCAGCAAGGGGGAGGTGCATGCCGACGATCTGCTGCGCCTGAACGTGCATCTGCCGCTGGTGCTGGAGTTCTACGACGACCCCGAGGTGGTGGCCTCCGTGCTGCCCCGCATCCAACAGATGGTGCCCGCCGGGCATATCGTCTCCTGGCAGGCGCAGTGCGGCTGGGCCTGAGCATGCTGCCCGCGCAGCTCCGGCGCATGTTCGAGCGCGTCGCGCAACGCGGCTTGCCGCCGGGCAATGATGCGGGCGTCGCCCTCGCCTGTGGCGGCCAGCAACACGCGGGAGGCAACATCGTGCAGAAAAGCGCCGCCAGGGCCATCGCCGCGCATCGACCATGCCGGCCATGCTCGCGGTCTGCGCGTCGAACGCGGCGAGCTCATCGAGGAAGGTGGCGAACACACATGCCGCACCGATTGCGCAAAGGCGCGTCATGATGCGGTGCGCCAGTTCCAGCGCGTCGTCCAGGGTGGTCGAGGAAAACATTGCGTTCATCAACACGATGCTGCGCGGGCTGCCAATGTCCTCCACGCGCTCGAAATGGGTAAACATGCGGCCGAACAGCAACAGCGTGGCGCTGCTGGCCGCCACCGGCAGGCCCGGGCTGGCGATGTGGTGCAGTTGCCCGAAGGTACGCGCCAGCGTGGTCTTGCCGCCATGGTTGGGACCGGTGACGACGAGCATGCGCTCTTCCCCGCGCAAGGCAAAGCCGTTGCTGACCACCGCCTGTCCTGCCGCCACAAGATTGCGCGCCAGGGCGATGTCGAAGGCATCGTTCGCTTCGATCTGCCCGCGTTGCGTGGCGAGTTCGGGAAAGCACACGCGCAGACCGGCGCGGGTGAAGCGTTGCATGAAGTCGTGCCATGACAGATACCAGGCCAGTTCGCGGTCGAGACGCGGCAGGCGCGCATCGGCAAAAGCCTCATGCTCGGCGCGAAACCGCGCCAGACGGCCAAACACCTCGGGGGGCAGCATGGCCACGCGGTCGAGGATCATCCCCTCGACGTGATTGAGCCGCGAGGCGGGCGTGAATTGCGCGCGGCAATCGCGCACCTCGCCCTGGCGAAAGCGCGCGAAAGTGCGTGCGATCGCCGCGCTGTAGTCGGGCTCCGCCGGGTCTTGCAGCACGGTGCAAGGCGTGGTTTGTTCCTTGCGGGCAAAGCCGCCATACGCCGCATCAAAAATTTGATCGAGGAACAAATCGTGGAACACGTCGCGCCAATCCGCGCGCGGCTGCGCGGCCGCCTCGTGCACCTGCGACGGAAACGCGATGCTGTGAAAGACTGGCGGCTGGGTTTGCGGCGCGTCCATGAAAATCGGGTCTTTGTGCAACCAGCCGGCGTCGAGGTCGATCATGTCCTCGCTGGTGTCGTGACGCTTGCCGTTGAGCACGTTGGACATGGGGTTGGTATGCGTATACCCCCGATTGAACGGATACTCACGTTGCGCCGCTCGGAGAGGCCGCACCGGGAACAAAAAAGTTGCCGGTGGAGGGGAAAACACATCGCGTTGAATGGCACAGCGTCGCGCAGCAAGGCACTGGCCGACGGATGGATCAATCGGCGACAGGCATGAATGTGCTGTGGATGCTTGCATGGCTCCTCCCTGAACCTGAGACGACAGGATGCGCGGCTGGGGCGCGCATTGGGTAGGAGTCATCAGCCCTGTGAGGCTTGGCGGGCAAAGTATCGGCGAATCCATCGCCTTGTGCCCTCAGCCTAGGTCTGGCTTTCCCTGAGATCAGCAGCCAAACCGCATGCAGTTGTAAACGGTGGTTAGGCGGTAGGACGCGGTTTTGCATGCGTCGCAGCCAAGCTGGCGAACAGCGGCAAAGCGGCCAACTGCGTGACCAGACAGAACGCCACCCGCCAGTCCGGCGACACCTGAGACACCTGATAGAGCAGGCCGAGGACACTGCGCGAAGCTTCGTAGGTGCAATCGGCGAACTGGCTGAGCACGCCGATCGTCAACACGAAGGCCAGCGCCTGGCCTGGCGCTTGCGCGCGGGGCTAGCCAGCGGCGGCGTCGAAGTTCGGCGCCCGCATCAGTATTTCTGCCGCGCCGGAATCACGCCGCGTACGCCGCCCAGCGGGTCGTCCATGTCACCGTGGTAGCGGGGGATGAGATGCAGATGAACGTGGAGAATGCTCTGGCCGGCGGCCAGTCCGCAGTTCACGCCGAGGTTGAAGCCGTCGGCGTCGTGCTCGCGCTTGAGCAGGGTGCGGGCGTTGTCGGCCAGCGCGAGCAGGGAGCGCTTCTCGTCCCAGGTGGTGTCGAACCAGTCGGCCACATGGCGGTAGGGAATGATGAGCATGTGCCCCGGGGTCACCGGGTCGCGATCGAAAATCGCATAGGCCAGGTGATTGCGCAGTGCCGGTTCTGTGATCTGGCAGAACGGGCAGGGCTTGGTGGCGGACATCGTCGTCTCCTCGGCATGGTCCGACGCGCAGCGTGGCGACACGGAGCGCAGAACAGACATCATCAGCCGGGAGGCGGTTGGGGGCAGGAGGATGTCATCTCCTGGGATGCATGACAACAAAGTTGGGATCGGTGGCGTGTTTCGAATTGTCAGCTCAAATCAAATGGCCGTCAGCCAAAACTCACGCCACGCCGCGCAGATGGCTGGTGTCGTTGATGCGCGCTATGCCGACATGGCCGCCAGCGCTCAACTCCAGTTCGTTGATGCAGCAAGGGCTTTGCTCGATGCGCCAGTAGGCCGACAGCGGCAGGTCGAGCGCCTGCAACAGGATGACGCGATTGACGCTGTCGTGCGCCACCAGCACCACGGTGTCATGGGCATGGCGCGTCAGCAGCTGGCGCAAGGCATCGGCGGTGCGCAGCGCCACCGCCTGCAAAGACTCACCGCCGGGGAAGCGCATCCACTGCGGAGTTTGCTTCCACAGCGCGAAGTCGCGCGGAAACTGGGTGCGGGCTTCTTCATGGGTCTTCCACTGCCATTCGCCGTAGTCGAAATCGTCGATGCCCGCTTGCACCTGGGCGCTCAAGCCGCAGGCCGTGGCAATGGCAGCGCCGGTATCGCGGTAGCGCTGCATCGGGCTGGTGTAGATGGCGGCAGGTTTGCACTGCTCTGCGAGCGCCAAGCCGAGCGCGCCGGCCTGGCGCTGGCCGCGTTCGGTCAGGGCCAACTCCATCCGGCCGCGAAAGCGTGGCGGGCTGATGCCCTCGACCTCGCCATGACGGGTGAGCATGATCTGCATGGGATGCTCCTGCGTTGGACTGCACGCCGGCTGCGTGCTGCCTGCCGTGGCGTGGCTGGCCTCCCATGATGCATCCGCTCGCTGCTTTTGCGCCACTTCGGCGCATCCAACCGCAGCGCCCGAAGTGTTGCGATATCGCTCGGCGGGCGCAGCCGAAATGCCAGAACTGAAAACAGTGCGGAGCGGGCCAACAGTGCGGAGCGGGCCTGTAGGCCGGATTCTGTGCATCGGTTGCCCGACGTGGCAGCCATTCCTCTGGGCCGTGCGTTACCGCAGCGGCTCGTTGCCACCTACCCGCAGGCTCGCGCGGGCCGCGCTTTCACAAGGCCCGAAAGCCCTGCTTCGCCTGCCTATTTGGTGTTGCTCCGGGTGGAGGTTGCCGCGTTTCACGTCCACGCGGCTTGCGCCGCGCTTACTCGTCTCTGTGGTCCTGTTCGTCGCGTCACCGCGCACGGCCGTTAGCCGTCACCCCGCCCTGTGGAGTCCGGACCTTCCTCACCGCGCGGGTCGCCCCGCGCCAGCGCGGCTGCCCGGCCCGCTTCGCAACGTGCATTATCCGCGAACCATGCACCGGCAGGTATTTGATCTGGCTCAAGCCGCCGCCCGGCACAGATCTCTATCCTGTAAATTTGCGCGCCCTCCATGTCCATCGAACTCTACAAAGACCCGCAGCACGCCTGCGTGATGTTCACCGACCTCGTGCCCGAAGAGGCCGAGGCGGTGCAGGCCAACCAGTTCCTCATCGTCGACCACGACGAGGGGGTCATCCTCGACCCCGGCGGCAACATGACCTACAACGAGCTGAGCCTGACGATGCGCCAATATATCGCGCCTCAGCATCTGGATTACATCCTCGCCTCGCACGCCGACCCCGACATCATCGCCTCGCTGGATCGCTGGATGACCGCCACCCAGGCCAAGCTGGTCATCTCCAAGCTGTGGGCGCGTTTCGCGCCGCATTTTTGCAAGCTCGGCAAGACCGACGACCGCGTCATCGCCGTTCCCGACGAGGGCGGACGGCTGCGCTTCGGTCGTACCGAACTCTGGCTGCTGCCGGCGCACTTCATGCACGCGGAAGGCAATTTCCAGTTCTACGACCCGGTGAGCAAGATCCTGTTCTCGGGTGACCTGGGCGTGTCGCTCGTCAGCGGGGAGCAAGCTTCGCACTTCCTGGAAAGTCTGACCCCCATGCCGCCGGGCATGGAAGCCTTCCACCGCCGCTATATGGTGAGCAACAAGATTCTGAAGCTGTGGGCACGCATGGTGCGCGAGTTGGACATCGCGATGATCGCGCCCCAGCATGGCGCGCCGCTCAAGGGTGCGGCCATCGGCCAGTTGCTGGACTGGCTGGACAACCTGGACTGCGGCATCGACCTGATGGGGGCCGCGCAGTACCAGGTGCCAACGGCGGCGATGCGGATCTGATCGCGGGGACTCAGAATGCGGATGCCAGGCGCCACGGCAGGATCTGCCCGGCGCCCAGCGGAACGACGTCGCCCCCGGCATAGGGCAGACACTCGGGGACTGTCATGGGCACACGCTCCAGTGCGAGGGTGCCGGTGTTGCGCGGCAAGCCGTAGAAGTCCGCGCCGAAATGGCTGGCGAAAGCCTCGAGCCTGTGCAGCGCGCCGCGCTGCTCGAAAGCCTGGGCGTAGAGTTCCAGCGCATGGGGCGCCGTGAGGCATCCGGCGCAGCCGCAAGCCGCCTCCTTCAAGGCGCGTGCGTGCGGTGCCGAATCGGTGCCAAGGAAGAAACGTGCGTCGCCGCCGGTTGCGGCATCCAGCAAGGCCTGGCGGTGGCGCTCGCGCTTGAGCACGGGCAGACAATAGTAATGCGGGCGGACGCCCCCGGCGAACATGGCGTTGCGGCTGTAGAGCAGATGGTGGGCGGTGATGGTGGCGGCCAGCAGCGGCACGCCACGCGCATCCACCGCAGCCTGCTCGCGCACGAAGCGTGCAGCCTGCGCGGTGGTGATGTGCTCGAGCACGATCCTGAGCGCCGGGAAGTCGCGCCGGAGGCGCAGCAGATGGCGCTCGATGAACACCGCCTCGCGGTCGAATACGTCGACCTCGGGGTCGGTGACTTCGCCGTGGATCAGGAGCGGCATACCTTGCTGCTGCATGGCCTCGAACACCGGGTAGACCCGGGCCAGATCGGTCACGCCGCTGTCGGAATTCGTGGTGGCACCCGATGGATAGAGCTTGACCGCGTGCACCGCACCGCTGGATTTGGCACGGGCGATCTCGTCCGCGGTCGTGGTGTCGGTGAGATACAGCGTCATCAGCGGCTCGAACGCCGAACCCGCGGGCCGGGCCGCGAGGATGCGCTCGCGGTATGCCAGCGCCTGCGCGGTGCTCACCACCGGCGGCCTGAGGTTGGGCATGACGATGGCGCGGAAGAATTGCGCCGCGGTCCACGCCACGGTGTAGGTCAGCGCGTCGCCGTCGCGCAGGTGCAAATGCCAATCGTCAGGACGGGTGATGGTGAGAGTTTGCAGTTGGGACATGAGCAGGGCGGGCGGCACGGAATGACCGCGAAATGGTACTGCTGCGGCCATACCGCTCCGGGCGCATGCGGGCCCGCACGGGTCAATGCGCCAAGATCTTGCCCAGGAATTGCTGCGCGCGCTCGCTGCGCGCCTGCGTGTTGCCGAAGAACTCGCCGGTGGCACAGTCCTCGACGATGCGTCCTGCATCCATGAACACCACGCGGCTGGACACGCTGCGGGCAAAGCCCATTTCGTGCGTCACCACCATCATGGTCATGCCATCCTTGGCCAGACCCACCATGACCTCCAGCACCTCGCCCACCATCTCGGGGTCGAGCGCGGAGGTCGGTTCGTCGAACAGCATGGCGATCGGGTCCATGCACAGCGCACGGGCGATCGCGACGCGCTGCTGCTGGCCGCCCGAGAGCTGGCCGGGGAATTTGTCGCGCTGCGAGGCCAGGCCCACACGCTCAAGGTAATGCTCACCCTTGGCGATGGCCTCCGCCTTGTTGCGGCCCAACACCTTGAGTTGTGCGAGCGTCAGGTTCTGCATCACCGACAGATGCGGGAACAGCTCGAAATGCTGGAACACCATGCCGACGCGGGCGCGCAGCTTGGGCAGATTGGTCTTGGAGTCGGCCACGGAAATGCCGTCGACGATCACGTCGCCCTTCTGGAACGGTTCGAGCGCGTTGACGCACTTGATCAGCGTGGACTTGCCCGAGCCCGACGGCCCGCACACCACGACGACCTCTGCCTTGTCGACATGGGTGGAGCAGTCGGTGAGCACCTGGAAACTGCCATACCACTTGCTGATGGCTCGGATGTCGATCATGGACATGATGGGTCGATTCGGTTCAAGGTGTTCAACGAATGATGGCAACGCGCTTGTTCAACAGCTTCACGCCCAGTGAGAGGCAGTAGCTGAGGACGAAATACACCACGGCGACGAAGGTGTACATCTCGACGATGCGGCTGTCGCGCTGGGCGATTTTGACCGCGGCGCCGACGAAGTCGGTGACGTTGAGCAGCGCCACCAGCGACACGTCCTGGAACAGCACGATGGTCTGCGTCAGCAGCACCGGCAGCATGTTGCGCAGCGCCTGCGGCAGGATGATCAGGCGCATGGACTGGGGATAGTTCAAACCCATGGCGTAAGCCGCGCCAAGCTGGCCCTTGGAAATACTCTGAATGCCAGCCCGCACGATTTCGCAGAAGTACGCGCCCTCGAACAAGATGAAGGTGACGTAAGCCGAACGCTCGGCGCCGATGCGGGGCGGGTACTCCGCGCCCGTCATCCACTGCAGCATGATGGGCACGAGAAAGTAGAACCAGAAAATCACCAGCAGCAGCGGGATGGAACGCATCAGGTTCACATAGGCCGCAGCCGCCCAAGCCAGCGACTTGATGCTGGACAGCCGCGCCAGCGCCAGCAGAATGCCCCACAGCGTGCCGCCGATGGCGGCCACCACGGTGAGTTGCACGGTGTAGGCCAGGCCCTTCATCAGGAAGGGCAGCGATTGAACGATGGATGACCAGTCGAACGCACCCATCTCAGCTCTTCCCGCCAAGGTAGCCCGGCACCGCCACCGCGCGCTCGACCCAGGCGAACACGCGATTGATGGAAAACGCCACGGTCATGTACAGCAAGGTTGCGGCGCCGAAAGCGGCGAAGTACTGGAAGGTCATCTCGCCCATCTCACGCGTGCGAAAGAACAGCTCCGTCAGTCCGATGGAATAGGCCACCGCCGAGTTCTTCACCAGATTCATCGACTCGGACGTGAGCGGCGGCATGACGATGCGAAACGCCATGGGCAAGAGCACATAGCGATAGGTTTGCCCTTGCGTCAGCCCCATGGCGTAACCGGCCATGCGCTGACCACGCGGCAGCGACAGAATGCCGGACTTGACCTGCTCGGCGATGCGGGCCGAGGTGAACAGCCCAAGGCACACCACCGAGGTCAGCAACTGGAACTGGGTCGGGTCCATGGCGACGGCCAGGCGCTTGAGCGGCGGAATGAACTCCGGGATGACGAAATACCAGAGGAAAAATTGCACCAGCAGCGGAATGTTGCGGAACAGTTCCACATAGGCATCGCCCAGGGCCACGGCCCAGCGCTTGTTGGTGGTGCGCACGATGCCGAGCAAGGTGCCGAGCACCATGGCGACGATCCAAGCCAGGGCGACGAGAATGAGGGTGAATTCCAGACCGGAGAGCAGCGACATCGCCCAGGTGGTGTCGCCATCCGGGGTGTTTTGCGAAAAAATGCCGAGGTCGAGCATGACGAGCTTTCAGCCCGTGGTCGTTTGGGCCCGGGGATCATATCCGGCCCCACCAGAGGTCGCGGCGGCGGGTACAGGATTGGGCGGGCCAGCCTGCGGATGGCCCGCCCCCCAGCAGCTTATTCGACGCCCTTGTCGTTAGGGTGGGCAAAGGCTTCCTTGATCGCCGGGGTTTCCGGGAAGTTCAGGTTGATGCCCTTGGGCGGAATCGCGCTGGTGAACCATTTGGCGTAGATCTTGTTGATCTCCCCCGATTTCATCACCCCGTCGATGGTCCTGTCCACCAGGGCCTTGAACTGCGGATCGTCCTTGCGCAGCATCATGCTGTAGGGCTCGCTGCGCAGCGAGCCGGGAAGAATCTTGTAGGCGGCCGGATCCTTGGAGTTGGCGATCTGGCCGGCGAGCAGGATGTCGTCCATGACGAAAGCCACGGCACGGCCGTCGGCCATCAGCAGGAAGCTCTCGGCGTGGTCCTTGCCGTAGATTTCCTTGAAGTCCAGGTCCTTGGTCTTCTCATACTTCTTCAGCAAAGGCACGGAGGTGGTTCCCGAGGTGGTGACGATGGTCTTGCCGCCCAGCTGGGCGAAGTCGTTGATGCCCGAATCCTTCTTCACCGCGGCGGAGACGTTGATGATGAAGTAGGTCGGCCCGAACGCCACCTGCTTTTGCCGCGCCACCGAGTTGGTGGTGGAGCCGCATTCCAGATCGATGGTGCCGTTTTCCAGCAGCGGGATGCGGTTGCTCGACGTGACGGGGGCGTAGTTCACCTTGAGGTTGGGCATCTTCAGGTCGGCCTTCACGGCGTCGACCACTTTGCCGCACAACTCCATGGCATAGCCAATGGGCCTGCCGTTGCCGTCCAGGTAGGAGAAGGGAATCGACGACTCGCGGTAGCCGACGGTGATGCTGTCGGTGTCTTTGATTTTCTTCAAAGTGCCGGTGAGCGCCTCGGCTTGTACTGCGGTGAAAGCCAGCGCCATTGCCGCGCCCAGGACAAGCTGTTTGAACATGGTCATGTGAATCTCCGTCAACGAGTTGAAATAATGATCGACGAAGTGTAACAACACGATTCAGCCGCGCAAGCGACATTTTCCAAGCTTAGTCGCTCACGCAGCAGGCTTTCGACAATCCACCGCAAAAATCGAAAAAAACTAGGCCACCTGCAACAACTCGGGTGATTGCGACTCGCGCGACTGCTCCTGCTGCAGCGCCCACATCCGGGCGTAGACGCCGCTCAGATCCAGCAACTGCGCATGCGTGCCGCGTTCGACGATGCGCCCGGCGGCGAGCACCAGGATCTGGTGCGCATCCACCACGGTGGACAGCCGGTGGGCAATGATCAGCGTGGTGCGATTGCGCGAGGCCATGCGAATTTCAGCCTGAATGGCTTTTTCATTGGCCGAGTCGAGTTGCGAGGTGGCCTCGTCGAAGATCAGGATGGGCGGGTTCTTCAACAAGGCTCGGGCAATGGCCACGCGCTGCTTCTCGCCGCCCGAAAGTTTGAGCCCGCGCTCGCCCACCTGCGTGTTCCAGCCCAGGGGCTGGCGCGTGATGAAGTCGTGAATCTGTGCGGCGCGCGCAACCGCCTCCACCTCCTCGTGGCTAGCACCAGGCCGACCGTAGGCGATGTTGTAGCCGATGGTGTCGTTGAACAGCACGGTGTCTTGCGGCACGATGCCCAGCGCCGCCCGCAGGCTGGCCTGTGTGACTTGGGCGATGTCCTGTCCGTCAATCGTGATGCGGCCCGAGTCCACCTCGTAGAAGCGGAACATGAGGCGCGAGAGCGTGGATTTGCCCGCGCCCGACGGCCCGACGATGGCCACCGTTTCGCCACCGGGCACTTCAAAGCTCAGGCCCTGCAGCACTTGGCGCGCGGGCGAGTAGCCGAACTGCACATCCTCGAAGCGCAACGTGCCCTGGCCCACAGCCAATGGCCGGGCGTCCGGCGCATCGGCAACGTCGCGGTTCTGCTCCAGGATGGAGAACATGCGCTCGATGTCGGTCAGGGCCTGGCGGATTTCGCGGTAGATCACGCCAAGAAAGCTCAGTGGCGCATAAAGCTGGATCATGAAGGCGTTGACCAGCACCAGATCGCCCAGGTTCATGCTGCCATTGACCACGCCAACGGTCGCGCGCCACACCAGCAGCGTCACGGCGGTGGCGATGATGAAGCTCTGCCCCAGGTTGAGCAGCGACAGCGAGTTCTGCGACTTCACCGCTGCGACCATCCAGCGGTGCAGGTTGTCGTCGTAGCGCCTGGCCTCGTGCGCCTCGTTGCCGAAAATCTTCACCGTCTCGTAGTTCAGCAATGCGTCCACCGCGCGCTGGTTGGCGCGCGAATCCTGCTCGTTCATGGTGCGGCGCAGACTGGTCCGCCATTCGGTGACGACAACCGTGAACATGATGTACGCGGCCAGCGCCACCAGGGCGATGCCGGCGAACCACCAGTCGTACTTCACCATCAGAATGCCGATCACCAGAGCCATCTCCACCAGTGTCGGCAGGATGCTGTAGAGCGTGTACGACACCAGGCTGGAAATGGCACGCGTGCCGCGCTCGATGTCGCGCGACATGCCGCCGGTCTGGCGCTCCAGGTGGTAGCGCAGCGACAGCGAGAACAGATGATCGAACACCTGCAGCGCGACGTTGCGCACCGCGCCCTGGGTCACGCGCGAAAACACGATTTCGCGCAACTCGGTGAACAGCGAAACCCCAAGGCGCAAGGCGCCGTAAGCCAACAGCAAGGCCACCGGCACCACCAGCACGGCTCGCGGATCGCCGGGCTTCAGGTTGAGTGCATCGACGATGTCCTTGAGCACCAGAGGCACGCCGACATTCGCCACCTTGGCCGCCACCAGCATGAGCAAAGCCGCAACGACGCGCAGGCGGTACTCCCACAAATACGGCGCGAGCTTGCGCACCGCAGCCCAGTTGGACTTGGGCGCCGAAGCGGTCGGAGGGGGCAAAGGAACGTCGGATGAACCTTGGTGTCGCATGGGATTGAAAGACAATGGCTGCCTGCTTTCACGGCAGCAAACAGCAAATCCATGCATTATTCATCAATGCCTACGGCCAACCATTGCTCACAGCGAGTCTTTCCCATGAATGAAACCCAGCAACTGCCCTTGTGCCGCGAACCGGTTCTGCGTATCCAGCCCCGCCCGGCGGACGTGAACATGCATGGCGATATTTTCGGCGGCTGGATCATGGCCCAGGTCGACATGGCGGGCGGCATTGCCGCTGCCAAGCGCGCCCGGGGTCGGGTGGCCACGGTTGCGGTGAAGGAGTTCGTGTTCAAGCATCCGGTGTTCGTCGGCGATGTACTGTCGCTCTACGCCGAAGTGGTGCGGGTCGGCAACACCTCCATCACCGTGCAGGTCGAGGTGTTCGCTGAACGCGGCATCCCAGACACCCAGGTCTACCGCGTGACCGAAGCCACGCTCACCTTCGTCGCCGTGGGTGAGAACCGCAAGCCACGCCCAGTGCCTGCGGTCTGAGAGCCGGGACTCGAAGCGCGAAGAGCCGCTCTCGAGCCCCCTCTTCCCTGCGAGGATGCAACTCTCCAAAGCAAACGCCACCCGAAGGTGGCGTTTGCACAACAGGCCCGGCGACAAACCGAAACGCCGCAATGACTGAGAAATTACTTCTTCTCGGGAGCTTTTTTCTCGCCTTCCTTGACGTCCTTGGTGTCCTTGGCGTCCGGTTCGGCCGTAGCCTCAGCCGCCTCGGCAGCAGCCTGATTCAGCACCGTGGCGATGACTGGGTTCTCGGCGCCGTGGGTCACGATCGTGACTGAACCGGGCAGTTTCAGGTCATTGGCGTGCAGCGAATGGCCCTTCTGCATATTGCTCAGGTCCACTTCGATGAACTCGGGCAGATCGGCCGGCAGGCAGCTGATTTCCAGTTCGCTCAGCACATGGCTGATCATGCCGCCTTCGAGCTTGACGGCCGGCGACTCTTCGGCGCGCACGAAATGCAGCGGCACCTTCATCGTGATCTTGCGATCGGCTGCCACGCGCATGAAATCGATGTGCAGCACGATGGGGCGGAAGGGGTGAACCTGAAACGCCTTGAGCAGCACCTTGGTCTGCTGCTCGCCCACCGCCAGATCCAGAATGGACGAATGGAATTGCTCTTTCTTCAGGGCGTGATAGAGGGCATTGTGATCAAGCTCGATCATCTGCGCCTTTTGCTCGCCACCGTAGACGATGCCGGGAACCTTGCCGGCGTTGCGCATGCGGCGGCTCGCACCAGTACCTTGCGCTGTACGTTCAAATGCGACGACTTTCATGTCGACTCCTCAAATGGGGCCTTGGGCCCCGGTTGCAAATCGGGATGCTCGCGACCAGCATCCCGCTGGGTTCGCACGCCAAATCCTGGCGGCGCGAATTCGAAAGAAGACTCCAAAACAAGACACCCGGCACCGTGCCGGGCGTCCTTCAGAACAGGGTTTCCTGTTCGTTGAACAGTTGCAGCACCGAGCCGCCCTGGGCAATGCGCAGCATGGTCTGGGCGATCAGCTGGGCCGCTGAAAGCTGGCGGATTTTCGGGCATTCGAGCGCATTGCCGCGCAAAGGAATGGTGTTGGTGACGACCACTTCATCCAGCGCGCTGGCGTTGATCCGCTCGATCGCCGGGCCGGAAAAAACCGGATGCGTACAGTAGGCCACGACCCGCTTGGCGCCGCGCGCCTTGAGGACCTCGGCGGCCTTGGTCAATGTGCCGGCGGTGTCCACCATATCGTCCATGATGATGCAGTTGCGGCCATCGATCTCGCCGATCACATTCATCACTTCGGACACATTCGGCTTGGGCCGGCGCTTGTCGATGATGGCCAGATCGCAGTCCATGAGCTTCGCCAGGGCGCGCGCGCGCACCACGCCGCCGATGTCGGGCGAGACCACGATGAGATCGCAATAAGTCTTCGCCCTGAGGTCGCCAAGCAGGATGGGCGAGGCGTAGATGTTGTCGACTGGAATGTCAAAAAACCCCTGGATCTGGTCGGCATGCAGGTCCATGGTGACCACGCGCGCCACACCCACGGCCTGCAGCATGTTGGCCACGACCTTGGCGGTGATGGGTACGCGCGAGGAACGCGGCCGGCGGTCCTGCCGCGCATAGCCGAAATAGGGAATGACTGCGGTGATGCGTTCGGCCGAGGCGCGCTTGAGCGCGTCTGCCATGATCATCAACTCCATCAGGCTGTCGTTCGTCGGCGCGCAGGTGGACTGGATGATGAACACCTCGCGGGCGCGCACGTTCTGCTGAATCTCGACCGTGACCTCGCCATCCGAGAAGCGGCCGACGAAAGCCTGGCCGAGCCCGATGCCCAATTGCTCGACCACCTGCTGCGCCAGCGCCGGATTGGCATTACCGGTGAAAACGACAAAGTCAGCCGAGTTCTGATTCATGGGTTGGAGAGGAAAATCCGCTTGCACCGCCAGCCCTGGCGGGCAACAAGCAATATCAGACTGGCTCATTGAACTGGATTGAAACCCTGCCGGCAAAGCAAAAAAACCGCCGGTGCCGGGCTGGGGAGGAAGGACTCGAACCCTCGAATGCCGGAATCAAAATCCGGTGCCTTAACCAACTTGGCGACTCCCCAACGGTACAACCTTCAACGGCGCGCCTTGGCTGCGCAAAACCCCGAAGCAAACAACCTCAATCCGCGACGCCGAAAAACAGAATCGGAAATTGTACGGAATTTTCATTCCGGCCTACGCCAGCAAGCGTTCCGCAACGCCTACCCCGGCGTCAATCCTCTGCCGCCCAGCCAGCCAGCGGATGCAGCGACAAGGCCCGGCACTGCCGAATCCGCCAACCCTCTGGAGCAGGTGGCAAGCCTTCCTGCAAACCTGGCCTGCAAGGCGAAAAGAGCGCCGAGCCTGAACCGCTCATGGCAACCAAACCACTCCCAGTCTGCCCGAGCAGCCAGGCTCCGGCCTGAGCCATCTGCGGCAAGGCGACCTGCGCCGCAGCCTGCAAATCGTTCCGGCCAAAATCCAAACCCGGAACCAGGCTCCGGACCCGCTGCAAAGCTGGTGTGCCTGCTTTAGTTGCTTTAGCTGCCTTGGACAGCTCAGCTTCCGCCTTGGATGCCTTGCCCGCTTCTGCCTTGCCCGCTTCTGCCTTCGCTGCTTCTGCCTTCGCGGCTTGCGCAAGCCGTACAAATTCTGCAAAGCCAGAAATTGTCACGGCCGGCGTGTCTCTTGTCAAGACACTGGAGGTGAAGATGGCTGCGGTGGACACTCCTTGACCGGGCCAGGCCACGAGCATGGGCCAGGTGGGCAAGTCCACGGCTGTCAGTTCCTCGCCCACGCCTTGGGCGAAGGCGTTTCGGCCGAAGATGAAGACGGGAACGTCGGCGCCGAGTTGAAGCGCCAGACGCTGCAACGCGGCGCGCGCCAGGCCGAGACCCCAAAGCCGGTTGAGCGCCAACAAGGTGCTGGCGGCGTCCGAGCTGCCGCCGCCCAGGCCAGCCTGCATGGGGATGGATTTGCGCAGATGGATCTGTACGCCAAAGTGGCAACCGGCATGCCGTTGCAAGAGTTGCGCGGCGCGCACGGTAAGGTCATCGCCAGGCAGGCCGTCGCCGCCCTCGCGCGTGATGGCGCCGGTGTCGTTGCGCTCGAAGTCCAGCCAGTCGCACCAGTCGATGAACTGGAACACGGTCTGGAGTTCGTGATAGCCATCGGCGCGGCGGCCCAGGACATGCAAAAACCAGTTGATCTTGGCTGGCGCTGGGACGTTGTAGAGCGCGGTCACGCCCCTGCCTGGTGCAGCGATGCGATCGACTGCTGGCTTCACGGCGTTGCCGACTCGGGAGTCGCCGAGGCCGAGCCCGACGCTTGTGGTGCCGGGGACGATGCCGCCGGGATTGCTCGCTGTGCCGAGGTCTCGTCCACGACCAGACTGAGCTGCGCCGCGGGCCCTTGCATTCGCTTGGCGCGCAGCACATGCAGCCTGCCGCCCTCGAAACGTGGCTGCACCCGCCAGCCGAGTTGCTCGAAGGCACCGTCGCCAAGCCGGGTGAAGGGCAGCGTGGTTGCCGGTTCTCCGCGCACCCAGTTTTGCAGCGCGGCGCGCGGCAGGGCCACGCCGAGCGCCGCCTCGGTCATGTCTTCGAAAGAGGCGTAGTCCTGCGTCTGCCGGCCATTGTTCAGACTTGCGGACTCGGACGTCCAACGGGCTCGGGCCAACATCTGGCCCAGCGGGGAAAACACGTCGAAATGGCCTGCGCCTCCGGCCAGCAATTCGAGCCTGAATCCACCATAGAGGTTTTTCTGCTCAGGCGACTCGCCCGTGAGCACCGAAATGCGTCCACTGATGTTCAGCCGTAACTGGCTGGCCTGGGCCGGTGTGGGTTTTGGCGCGGGAGGAATGGCGCAGGCTGCGAGGAACAGCGAAAGCCCCAACGCCATGGGCAGGGTCCAGTTGCGCCCGCGCGCAAGCCGCAGCGGAACCGACTCGCGCGCGGGCATGCGAACGCAGCCGCTCAAAACCGCACAGCCATGCGCTGCATGGCCGCCTTCACCACATCATCCTGTGGTGCGCGGTCAAAGGCTTCCTGCAGGATTTTGCGGGCGCGCGCCTTGTCACCCTGGTGCCACAGCACCTCGGCCAGGTGGGCTGCGATTTCCGGATCCTGCCTTGCCGCGTAAGCCTGTTCGAGCGCAGCTCGCGCCGACTTCAAATCGCCCATGCGGAATTGCACCCAGCCCATGCTGTCGAGCACGAAGGGGTTGCCGGGGGAGAGCTTGAGCGCATGGGCCACGAGCTTCAGAGCTTGCGGCAATTGCTTGTCCTGATCGGCCAGGGTGTAGCCCAAGGCGTTGTAGGCCGGCTGGTAGCGGCTGTCCGCAGCGATGATCCTGCGCAACAGTGTTTCCATTTCCGCGGTGTCGCCGGCCTTCTCCGCCATCATGGCGGTTTCGTAGACGTAATCCGCGTCTTTGCCGAACTGCGCAAGCCCCGGCTTGAGCACGCCGTAGGCCTGGGAATATTGCTTGGCCGTGCGGTAGAGCTGGGCCCGGGCGAACAGGCGCTCGCGCTGCTGTTCAGGTGTGGCGTTGGGCAGCTTGTCAAGCAACTCGAGCCCAGCATTGAGCTTGTTCTGCTCGGCCAGGATGGTGGCCTTTTGCAGGGTCACGGCCAAGGACTCCTGACCTGCCGGGATTTGCGCCAGCCAGTGTTCGGCCTGCGGATAGTCGTGCTGCTTGCGGGCGGCGTCGGCCAGTGCCAGATAGGCGCGGGCGCTGCCGGCATGCGCCGCGGAAACCCCGGACTTGCCGACCAGGCTGAGGTAGGTCAGCAACGACTTCTGCGCCAGCAGAACCTGCTCCTGCTGGAGTTGCAATGACCCGAGGATGAGCCAGCCCTCTGGCAGATCGGGTTTGGTGGTGCTCAACGCCTGCGCCTGGGTCAGCGCAATGCCGTCGCGCTGCTGCCCGAGCGCCGCCTGAATCCAGGCCAGGCGCAAATTGGCATCGTCCGGCTTGGCAACGAAATACTGCTGCAACAGCGCGTCGGCCTGTTGCGGGTTCACCGTGTAGGTCTGCAGCAGCAAGGCCGCTGCGGCTTGCATGCCGTGGTCGGCGGCCAAAGCCTTGGATGCGGCGGCGAAGGCTAGCTTGGCATCGCCGGCACGCGCCTGCAGCAGGCCGATGACCAAGCTGGACTGCGGCATGGCCTGATAGGGAGCCAATGACTTCTTCGCCAGATTGATGGCGGCACGCGGGTCATTGGCGTGAGCGAACAACGGCACCAGCGAAAGAATGGCTTTCGGCCGCTGCGGCTCGGGCGTGATGGCGATGACGCGGGAGATGGCCGACACCGCGTCGGCGTTGCGCCCCAGCGCGACCAGCAATTGCGCCGCCCAAGTCTGCGCCTTGAGCGATTCGGGCTGGGCGCTGCGCCAGGCGTTCACGGCCGCAAGCGCCTGTTCAGGCGCGCCCGCTGCGACCGCCACCTCGGTGGCGCGTTCGAACAGCGGCTCGGAGTTCATGTCGCGCGCCGCCTTGAGCAGCTCGGTGTAGGCCACGGCCGGATGGCCGGTATTGGCTGCGATTTCGCCGGTGAGCACGGCGTAGAACCACCGCGCCAGATCCTGCGCCCCAGGCTGGTCGTCCTGCATGGCCGCAGCGACCGATCTGCCGGATTGAGCCTCGGGCGCGGCGGCTTGCGCCGGGTGAAGCCAGGATGAAGCAGCCAACAGGGCTGCGGCAAGAACGGCAAGGCGCATGAACGAATCCTCGTGATGCGTTGATTTTAGAGTCGGTCCCCGCGATTGGAACTGCCGCCACGGATAGCCCCAAGGGATGGTCTACCCCTTGGGGGCGCCGCAAGGCTGCAACCCGGGGGTGACTCAAGCACAATGCCCACATGCCTGAACTCCCCGAAGTCGAGGTCACCCGCCTGGGTCTCGAGCGTGCGCTGGTCGGAACCCGCATCGTCTCCATCATCCAGGGCAAGCCCCTGCGCTGGCCTCTGGGTTGCGCTCCGCAACAGCTGCAGGGACAGCGCATCGAGCGGCTGGATCGGCGCGGCAAATACCTGCTGCTGCGGATGCGGGCCGGGGAGCTCATCGTGCATCTCGGCATGTCCGGCTCGCTGCGCTGGACGGCTGCGGACCAACCCGCTGAAGCGCTGACGGTCCACGATCACTTCGTCTGGATCATGGACCGAGGCCAACTGCGCCTGCGTGACCCACGCCGCTTCGGCGCCGTGGTCTGGCATGCAGCCGGCAGTCCCACGCATGCCCTGCTCGACAAACTCGGCCCCGAGCCGCTGGGTGCGGGCTTCAATGGCAGCGTGTTGCACCAGGCGTTACGGGGAAGAAAGGCCGCCATCAAACCTTTGCTGCTGAACCAGTCCATCATCACCGGGGTCGGCAATATCTACGCCTGCGAAGCGCTGTTTCACGCCGCCATTCACCCGCTGACTCCTGCAGGCCAGCTCTCGCGCCCACGCTGCGAGCGCCTGGCGCAAGCGATACGCAACACCCTGGGCGCGGCCGTGGCTGCCGGCGGCAGTTCGCTGCGCAATTTCGCCCATGCCGACGGCGAACTCGGCTACTTCCAGCTCAACACCCGGGTCTACGACCGCGCCGGCCTGCCCTGCCATGCGTGTGGAACCCGCATCAGCCGGATCACCCAAGGGCAACGCAGCACCTATTTTTGTCTTCATTGCCAGAAACGGTAGCCATAGAGGCAACTGCGCCTTGCCTGAATCACAGCGCATCCATCCGCCCGAAGTTGGCTCTGACATGGCAGCCTTGCAACACCTGGATGCCCATCCGGCCGGATATCCTTACGGCGAGATACGCTATGGCTCTGCCCTCAACCTGCAGCCGCGCTCGCCCTCCACCCATGAATGACCAGGCCTTTCCTGTTAACGACCCCCAGGCCGCTGCTTCGCAGCAGCCGCCCCCCGAGGGGAATGAGGAAGCTTCGGACGGCCGGGCGCTTCCTCATGTTGGCCCCAAGGCCGCTGCTTCGCAGCAGCCGCCCCCCGAGGGGAATGAGGAAGCTTCGGACGGCCGGGCGCTTCCTCATGACCTGCAAGCCGAATGGACGCGCTTCGGCGCCTGGCGCGAGCAGCGTCTGGGGCGATTGGCGACCCTGTCGAAGTGGTTGCGGCAATCGGATTTCGATCCGGCGCTGTGGCAGGACAGCCTGAACGGGCTGGAGCAGCGCCTGCGGCAAGACCTGGTGCAGTTGGCCTTCGTGGCGGAATTCTCTCGCGGCAAGTCCGAGCTCATCAACGCCATTTTCTTTTCCGACCATGGCCAGCGCATCCTGCCGGCAGGTGCCGGGCGCACCACCATGTGCCCGATGGAGCTGGCCTCCGACCCGCGCCTGCCCACCGGCCTGCGCCTGTTGCCGATCGAGACTCGGCTCGACGCCGCAACCCTGGCGCAATGGAAAACGCGGCACGACGCCTGGAATGATTTGCCCTTTGCGGCCGACGACGCGCAGGGCATGAGCACGGCGCTGGCGCATTTGTCGGACACGCTCGCCGTTTCGCTCGAACGCGCCCGGGAGCTGGGCTTCCACCTGGAAGATGCCGCTCGCGCAGCGATCGTGCGGACCAGCGAAGGCTTGGTGGAAGTGCCGCGCTGGCGCCACGCCCTGCTCAACGTCGATCACCCGCTGCTGGCGCAGGGGCTGACCATACTCGATACACCGGGCCTGAATGCGCTGGGCGCCGAGCCGGAACTCACGCTCTCGCTCATCCCCGCGGCACATGCCGTGGTGTTCCTGCTGGGTGCCGACACCGGCGTCACGCGCAGCGACCTGGAACTCTGGACCCAGCATGTGGGCGAGGCCGGGCGCTTGCGCAGCTTCGTCGTGCTCAACAAGATCGACACCCTCTGGGACCCCTTGCTGGGGCCTGCAGCGGTGCAGGCCCAGATCGAGCGCCAGCGCGAGTCGGTGGCTTCCATCCTGCAAATTCCAGTCGAGCGCGTGTTCACCATCAGCGCCCACAAAGCCCTGCTCGCCCGCATCCAGCATGACCCGGAACTGCTCGAGCGCTCGGGCGTGCCGGCACTGGAAGCCGCGCTCAGCCAGGTTGCTGACCGCGAACGGCGCGAGCTCATCGACAGCGGCTGGCGTGCCACCCTGCTCGACACGCTCATGCTGCTCGAGCGCCAGTTCCAGCAGCAAATCCGGCAGGCCGACGAACAACGTCTGGAACTGGCCGGACTGGAAGGCAAGAACAAGCATGTGGTGCGCAACTTGGTGATGCGCATCGGCATGGAGCGCAAGGAGTTCGACGCCGGCCTGTCCAAGGTCCAGGCGCTGCATGTGGTCAACGCCCGCCAGCTGGGCAAGGTGGCCGAATTGCTCGACGTGCAGGCGGCGCTCGGCCAGCTCGCCGAGTTGCGCCAGCGCATCAGGACGGCGGTGTTGAAAACCGGTGTGCGCGGTGTGCTTGAAGCCACTTTCGCCGACGTGCGCCACCGCATCGGCGAGGTTGAAGCTGCGCTGGAAGAAAACCGCGCCATGCTGACAGGAGCCTGTGGGCAGCTCAACACCGAGTTCGCATTTTCAGTTCCCAGCCCCAAGGCGCTCAAGCTCGAAGGCATACGCCTGGAACTCGACAGCACCCAGCAGGATTACCTGCGCTACCTCACCCCGGCGCGCTGGCTGCGGCTGCAGAACACCGCCCACGCCGAGCGCCTGGTGCTGTCGGCGCTGGCACGGCTGCGCAGCCTGCTGGAGCGCGGCGTGCGCGACGCACAGCACTGGAACCGCGCCGCATTGGCGCAGCTCGACGCGCAGGTACGCGAGCGCAAGCGCAACCTGGGCCGGCGCATGCAAAGCCTCGAGCAGGTGGAAAACGCCGAGGGCGAGCTCGGCCAGCGCATCGCCCAGTTGCGCAAGCAAGCCAGCGAAATGCGCCACCAGCGCGCCCAGTTGCGCCAGTATTTCGAGGGAGCCATGAAGTGAGTGGCCAGCACGTTGCAGCGTCCGCTGCCGCGGAGCCGCAACGCCTGGATCCGCTCCAATTGGAACCGCAACATTTCGCCGCGCGGCTGGTTGCCTGGCAACGCTGCCACGGCCGCCACGGCCTGCCGTGGCAGGCCAGCACCGACCCCTACCGCGTGTGGCTGTCGGAGATCATGTTGCAGCAAACCCAGGTCTCGGTGGTGCTCGCCTATTACCCGCGTTTCCTGCAGCGCTTTCCGACCGTGCAGGCGCTGGCCGAAGCCAGCGAAGACGAGGTTCTGGCGCAATGGAGCGGCCTGGGCTATTACCGCCGCGCGCGCAATCTGCACCGCTGCGCGCAGCAAATTTGCCATGAGCATGGCGGCGTCTTTCCGCGCACGGCGCAAGGGCTGCAGCAACTCGCGGGAATCGGTCGCTCGACGGCTGCGGCCATCGCCGCTTTCTGCTTTGGCGAGCGCGCCGCCATTCTGGATGGCAACGTCAAACGCGTGCTGGGCCGCTCCCATGCCCTGCCCGCCCCGGCCAGCGCCGCGGCCGAATTGCGCGCACTTTGGAATCTGGCCGAGCGCCTGCTTCCCGAGCACGACATCCAGGCCTACACCCAGGGCTTGATGGACCTGGGTGCGACGGTGTGCAAACCCCGCAACCCCTCCTGCCTGCAATGCCCGTTCGAGGGCGATTGCCGCGCCCGCCAATCCGGCTCTGGCGCAACGCCGCTGTTTGATGCAACGGATGGCTCGAGCGCCCAGCAACAAGCCAGGGACGCACCCGTCAAACCCGCCAAAACGCGACGTACGCAGACCTGGGTCTTGCTCTGGGCGGAAAACGCTCGGGCCGACACCGCCTCGATCTGGCTGGAGCGGCGCGGCGCGGCCGGCATCTGGCCCGGCCTGTGGTGCCTGCCCCAGTTCGACAGCCGCGAGCAAGCGCTGCGGCATGCGGCGCAATTGGGCGCGCTGACCGAGCACAGCCCTCGGCCCATCACCCGGCATGCACTGACCCATCTGGACTTGCAACTCGAACCCTTGCAGGTGCGCATCACGCCGACGCCTGGCGCGCGTGAGGCCGGCGGCAACTGGTTCACGCTGCCTGCAGCCCTGGCCCTGGGCTTGCCGGCCCCGGTACGCAAACTCCTGCAGACCGCCGCAAACCTGGCCAAGCCGCAAGACGCGCAGGCCGTCGCACCAACTTGAACCGCCCTGCGGTGGCCCTGCAAGCGCACTCACGACCCACTCAGGGCGCACACAGGCCCCACTACTGCAAAGGCGGCGATTCAGCGACGATGCCATGCTGGCGCAAGTAGCGGTCGACCACGTCCAGGCGCTGCGTGCCGTCGGGCAGCTCCATCAGGCGCTGCCTGGCTTCGGTGGCGATGGGCAGGATTTCGGCCCAGCGGTTGGCCACCCAGCCCGGCGTGTCCAGCCGGTAAGGCGGCAAAAATGGCTTTTGCCGCTGCAGATCGAGCGCGGCAATGGCACGGCCGAGAGCGAAGGCCGCGCCGGTGTGGCGCGCTCCGAGTGTGGCGTTCGGGTCATCGTCCATGGCTTGCACCCGGCCCATTTCCAGGCCGAGCGCCACCGTCTCGTGGCTGCGCAGCACGAAGCGGCTGCCACCTTTGCAGCGCACATGCAGCAGTCCCGCCTCGTGCATGTCACAGTCCAGCACCTTGGCGCGGCAACCCACGGCGGCGAGGTCGGCATCAGCTGCCGTCCGACCTGTCTCACTGCCGGAGAGCATGAGCACCACGCCGAATTCGTCGCCAGTTTTCAGGCAACGGGTGATGAGGTCCATATAGCGCGCCTCGAACACCCGAAGCCCGAGCAGGCCTCCGGGGAACAACACGCTTTGCAGGGGAAAGAGCGGCAAGCCTTGCGTTGTGGGCACGGCCATCATCAAGCCCCGCCTGACTGACGAGCTGCCGTGCCGATGCTGTCCGCGGCGTCGAGTTCGCGGTGGCGCACCAGCACGCTGTACTCGGCGGCGAAGTGCTTGCCGAGTTGCTCGGCGAGAAACACCGAACGGTGCTGGCCGCCGGTGCAACCCACGGCAACGACCACATAGCTGCGCTGGTCCTCGGCCATTGCGGGCAGCCAGTGTTGCAGGAAGCCGGTGATGTCGTCGAGCATGCGCATGACGGCGGGCTGGCTGCGCAGGTAGTCGGCCACCGGGGCGTCGCGCCCGGTGAGGCCGCGCAGGGATGGGTCGTAGTGCGGGTTGGGCAGCATGCGCACGTCGAACACATAATCCGCATCCAGGGCCACGCCGCGCTTGAAGGCAAAAGACTCGAACAGCAGCGTGAGCCGGGAGGCGCCAACGCCTACGGCCTGGCGCACCCAGGAACGCAGCTGCGCAGGGCGCAGGCCGCTGGTGTCGATGTGCAGGCCCAATGAGGCCACGGGCGCCAGCAGCTCGCGCTCGAGTTCGATGGCCTCGATCAGCGATGGCGCCGAAAACGGCAAGGGCTGGTCGGGCGCCACCGGGGCCAGCCCGCGCGCTGTCAGCGGGTGGGCGCGGCGCGTTTCGGAAAAGCGCTGCACCAGCATGTCGGTGGTGCTGTCGAGATAGATGAAGTGCAGGTCGCAGCGCTGGCGCAGGCGGCGCGCCAGCGCTGGCAGCAGGCCCAGGCTGTCGGCGCTGCGCACATCCATGGCGATGCCCAGATGGGTGTGGCCGGACTCGGTGGCCACGGCCAGAAGCTGGTCCACCAGTTGCGGCGGCAGATTGTCGACACAGTAGTAGCCGGCGTCTTCCAGGGCATTCAGGGCGATGGATTTACCCGAGCCGGACACGCCGGAGAGGAGCACAAGCTGGATGCGCTGTGACTGGGTGGCTGTTTCGTCGATGCCGCGGCTGGTGGTGTCGTTCATGTTTGCAACTGACTCGGGTTCGACGCGGATTGCAGCAGTTCGCGCGCATGCGCCTGGGCGACGGCGGACGCTGCGTCGCCGCCCAGCATGCGCGCAATCTCGCCAACGCGCTGCGGCACATCCAGGCGCTGCATACGGCTTTGCGTCGCCTCACCCGCGCTCTGCTTGCTGACCTGCAGATGCCCACCCGCGCAGGCTGCGACCTGCGCCAGATGGGTCACGGCCAGCACCTGCCGGCTCTCACCCAGAGCGGCGAGCAAACGGCCAACGGTGTGGGCGACGGCGCCGCCGATGCCGGCGTCCACCTCATCGAAGATCAGGGTGCCCACGGGTTGCTGTGCCGACGTGGTTGCGGCCACCGCCAGGGCAATGCGCGAGAGTTCCCCGCCCGACGCAACCCGCGCCATGGGCCGCAACACAGCTCCGGGATGGCCCGCCACGAGCAGTTCCACATCCTCGGCGCCTTGGGCTTGAATCGCCTCCAGCGGCTGCAGCGCGATCTCGAAGCGGCCGCCTTTCATGCCCAGGCTTTGCATCTGCTGTTGCACGCCTTGAGCCAGCTTGGGGGCAGCGGCGGCGCGCAGGGCGCTGAGTTGCGCTGCGGCCTGGCGCAGGGCCTTGTCGGCCGCCTCGACTTGGCGTTCCAGCGCGGGTAGATCGGTGCCCTGCTCCAGTTCGGCGAGTTTGGCTTGCAGGCTTTGCCACAACGAAGGCAATTCTCCTGGCGGCGCGCGATGACGCCGCGCCAGCCCAAGCCAGGCGGACAGCCGCGCATCCACCTCCTCCAGCCGACGGGGGTCGAGTTCGGTCTGCCGAAGCTTTGCCGCCAACTCGTGTGCCAGGTCTTGCACCAAGGACTGGGCCGATTCGAGCTGTTCGATCAGCCCGGCCAGATTGGCGTCGATCTGGCTGGCCGCATGCAACTCCTGATGGGCGCGGGCCAGTTGGCGCGACGTGCCGGTCTCGTCATCGTCCAGCAGTTGCTCGGCGGCCTGCAGGTGCTCGATGAGTTCAGCCGCATGCGCCAGGCGGTGGTGCTCGGCATTCAGCGGCTCCCACTCCTGCGGCTGGGGCGCCAAGCGCGCAAGCTCGGCGAGTTGCGCGGCCAGTTGCTCGCGCTCGTCTTGCAGGCGGCCGGCATCCGAGCGGGCCGCGTCAAGCCGCTCGCTCAGATTCTTCCACTGGCGCCACGCTGTCGCACAAGCTCGGGCCGCTTCGGCGGCCTGGGCATGGGCGTCGAGCAGCTCGCGCGCGGCGCCACTGCGGGCCAGGCTTTGCCAGGCATGTTGGCCGTGAATGTCGACCAACATCGCCCCGGCGGCGCGCAACTGCGTGAGCGTGGCGGGGCTGCCATTGATGTAGCCGCGCGAGCGGCCCTGAGCGTCGATCACGCGGCGCAGCAGCACGCCGTCCTGCGGTTCGAAGCCCTGCTCATGCATCCAGCCGGTCAGCTCCGGGGTGGCGTCGAATTCGGCGCTGATCTCGGCGCGGCTGCTGCCGGGGTGCAGCACCGTGGCATCGCCCCGCTCGCCCAGAGCCAGTTTGAGCGCGTCGATCAGAATGGACTTGCCGGCACCGGTCTCGCCGGTGAGCACGGTGAAGCCGGCGCCGAGTTCGAGTTCCAGTTCGGCGACGAGCACGAAATCGCGGATATGCAGGCGGCGCAGCATGGGAATGGTCAGTCAGCCTCAGGCGCAGCCATGCGGTGGGGCACGGCAAAGGCCGCGCAAGGTCGTGAGGAACGGCGATGCATGCTAGCCCTCGGCGCCGAGGATTTCATGCCAGTGCAGCTTCTTGCGCAACGTGGCGAAATAGCTCCAGCCCGGCGGGTGCAGGAACACGGCGTGATGCGGCGCGGTGCGCAGGCTGATGCGGTCGCCGCCGAGCAGGTCGGCGAAATGCTGCATGTCGAAGTTCACGCCCACGTCCTTCGGCGACACCACCTCGATGTCGATGCGCACGTGCTCCGGCAGCACGATGGGCCGGTTCGACAAGGTGTGCGCGGCAATGGGTACGAGCACCAGCCCGGGAAGGCTGGGATGCAGGATGGGGCCGCCGGCCGACATGGCGTAGGCGGTGGAGCCGGTGGGCGTGGCGACGATGAGCCCGTCGGCGCGCTGCACATACATGAAGCGCCCGTCCACGTCCACGCGCAACTCGACCAGGCCGGTGGCGCCGCTGCGGTTGACCACCACGTCGTTGATGGCGATGCCGTCGAAGATGCGCTGGCCGCCGCGCATGATCTCGCCGGTAAGCATGGCGCGATATTCGCGCTCGAAATGCCCTGCCAGCATCGACGTGAGCGCCTGGCGCCAATCGGGCTCGGCGATATCGGTGATGAAGCCGAGGCGGCCGGAATTGATGCCCATGAGCGGTACGCCGAACGGCGCGAGCTGACGCGCAGCGCCCAGCATGGTTCCGTCGCCACCCACCACCACCGCGACCCAGTCACCAGCAGTTGCGCGTCGGCCGACTTCCGCCAGGCTGAGTTCGGCATAACCGGGAAGATCGCCGTGCTGCGCCGTTTGCTGCTCGACCATGACCTCGACCCCGTTCTCTGCCAGCCAGGCACCAATTTCCGCCAAAGTTCGGCTGACGCCAACGGCCTGATACTTGCCGATCAGAATGGCCTGTTGGAATGCGGAAATGGGCATGAGTGCTGTGTTGAACCGTGTGGGCCGATGGGTGCCGATCGTGCAAAGACAGCGAATGCCGGGGCGGCGTCTTGAATTACAGCACAGCCCCGCGCCACCAAGCGCCGGGAGGGTATGTCTGCCGCGCGCCTGGCTGCGCTCCTAAAATCGGATGGCCATGGATCAACGCGCCCAAGTCCTGCTCAAGACCCTGATCGAACGCTATATCGCCGACGGTCAGCCGGTGGGGTCGCGCACCTTGTCGCGTGCCTCGGGGCTGGAGTTGTCGGCAGCCACCATCCGCAATGTGATGTCCGACCTGGAAGACCTGGGCCTGATCACCAGCCCGCATACCTCGGCCGGGCGCGTGCCCACGCCGCGCGGCTACCGCCTGTTCGTCGACACCATGCTCACGGCCCGCCCCATGTCGGCGGCCGACGAACTGGAGCAGAGTTTCAAGACGCAATTGGCCACGGTGGAGCCGCAGAAGGTGATCGTGCAAGCGGCGCAGTTGCTCTCGAATCTGTCGCATTTCGTCGGCGTGGTGATGAGCCCGCGGCGCAGCGCCGCCTTCCGCCACATCGAGTTCCTGCGCCTGTCGGAGCAGCGCATCCTGGTCATCCTGGTGGACTCGGGCGGCGATGTGCAGAACCGCATCATCCTGTCCGACCAGCCCTACGCCCAGAGCCAACTCGTGGAAGCGGCGAATTATCTGAATGCCAATTACAGCGGCCTGAGTTTCGAGCAGGTGGGCGCGCAACTGCGTGGCGAGGTGGAGCACCTGCGGGGTGAAATCGTCACGCTGATGCAGGCCGCCGTGGCTGTGGGCAGCCAGGCTGCGGCCGAGCAGCAAGACCAGGTGGTCATCTCCGGGCAGCAGCAATTGCTGAAAGTTGACGACCTGTCGAACGACCTCGCCAGCCTGCGCCGGCTGTTCGACTTGTTCGAGCAAAAATCACATCTGCTCAAGCTGCTGGACGTTTCGGCGCGGGCCGAGGGCGTGCGCATCTACATTGGCGGCGAGAACGACGTGGTGCCGTTCGAGGAGCTTTCCATCATTACCTCGCCTTACGAAGTCGATGGCCAGGTGGTGGGGACCCTGGGCGTGATTGGCCCGACCCGCATGGCCTACGACCGCATGATTCAGATCGTGGACATCACCGCCAAGCTGGTGGGCAATGCACTGAGCCAGCGCTGAGGCGCTGACACTCGAGCTGTCGAGCGTCTCAGCAAACCGCGTCGCTCAATCTGGCCCGCCCCGCGCTCGACAGGATCAGGCTGTGGCCCGCTATCCCGGGCAGGCAGAACGTGAGAGTTCCCATCTGCAAAGCACCCGTCACCAGTCTCGGCCAGCCATGCTCGGTATAAGAAACATAGCGTGCAACAGGCTGATTGCCACGGATGGAAAGAAACTGCCGGGCTGCCTGTGCCTGAATCAAGGCCTCGCTGGGATCGCGTTGGGCATTGCCGTCGGCATCATGGAACACGATCCAGCCCCGATGCCAACCACCCGTTGAACTGCAGCTCTTACCATCATCGCTCACGCACAGCGTGACCCTCTGCCCTCGCCGCACGGCCTCGGACCTGGCCAGTTGCAAGCTACCCGAGAAGGCGTTGACACCTGCACTCAGGCGGTTGGTGTCGATCATGGCGCGATACCCCGGCAGGGCGACCGCCAGCAAGACCGCCAAAAGCGCCGCCGCAACCAGTGACTCGACCAGCGTGATGCCGAACTGTGCTTGCTTGATCGAGCCCATGCGTGCAACCGTTCAGCGCACGATCAGCACGGGAATGCTGGAAGACGCAATGACCTTGGTCGTGACCGATCCCAGCGCCATGCCGCTGAGCGCCGTATGGCCGTGCGAACCCATCATGACCAAATCGATCTCGTGCTCGCGGACGAACTTCACGATCTGCGCTGCCGCATCTCCGTGACGATGGTGCGCCTCCAACTGCAACCCAGCGGCCTGCAGGCTTGCACGCGCAGGCGCTAGCACCGCCTCGCTCTGCTCGGCGTAGTAACTGTCGAGCATGTCTCGCGACAGATAAGACCTGGCAAGCGCCGTACCCACAGGCGACTCGACATGCAGCAAAACGCAAAACGGCGGTTCACGCCACCACTCTTGGCGGCTCAGAACAAAATCTAGTGCCCGCCTTGTATAGACCGAGCCATCGACAGGCAGTAAGAGGCGGATGGGCTGCTTCATGTATCCAATTATGACAAACCGTCCCTTCGCCTACAATATTTTTCTTCGCCTGCGCCCACAAAATCCAGCTGAACCCATCGACCCCTTAGAATCAAAACGTTGCGGCCCTGGGCGGCAATTCGGGCCGTTAGCTCAGTTGGTCAGAGCAGAGGACTCATAATCCTTTGGTCGTTGGTTCAAGTCCAACACGGCCTACCACGATTCAAGACCCGCATGTTTGGAAGTCGTTGTTCAGGCGCATAATTCGGGTTTTCCCCTCAGACAACCCCCCGCCTTGATGAACGACCAGTCCACTGCCTTGGAAGCCAATCTCCAGCCCGCTCAACGCTACAGCGACCTCGGGCTCGATGCGCGCTTGCTGAAGGCTGTGACTGATATGGGGTACGAGAGTCTGACGCCCATTCAGGAGCGTGCCATTCCCATCGTGCTGTCGGGACGCGACGTGATGGGAGCGGCACAGACCGGCACGGGCAAGACGGCAGCGTTCTCACTGCCCATCCTCCAGAAATTGCTGCCGCTGGCAACGAGCAGTGTGTCGCCCGCAAGACATCCGGTGCGGGCACTGGTCCTGACGCCAACCCGCGAACTGGCGGATCAGGTCTTCAGCAATATTCAGTCTTATGCGCGCCACACGCCGCTGCGTTGCGCCTGCGTATTCGGTGGCATGGACATGGCCCCGCAGAAGGCTGCGCTTCGACTGGGCGTGGAAATGCTGGTGGCGACCCCGGGGCGACTGCTTGATCATCTCGAAGCCAAGACCGTCAGCCTGGCTCAGGTGCAGTTCGTCGTGCTTGACGAAGCTGACCGCATGCTCGATATCGGCTTCTTGCCGGACTTGCAGCGCATCCTGGCATTCCTGCCCAAAGCGCGTACCACCCTGCTGTTTTCGGCGACCTTCTCGACTGAAATCAGACGCCTGGCGCAGAGTTATTTGCAAGATCCGGTGCTCGTGGAGGTGGCGCGCCCCAATGCCACGGCCACGAATGTGGAACAACTGGTCTACAAGGTGAGCGAAGACAGCAAACACCCCGCCCTGCTCCAGTTGTTGCGCGAACATGATTTGAAGCAAACCATTGTGTTCGTCAACAGCCGCCTGGGTGCCAGCCGGCTGGCCCGCATCCTCGAACGCGACGGCCTGAAAGCGCAAGCGATGCACGGCGACAAGTCTCAAGCCGAACGCCTGGCGACGCTGGACGCCTTCAAGCGCAATGAGGTTTCCGTACTCGTGGCGACCGACGTTGCGGCGCGAGGATTGGACATTGTCGAGTTACCGGGCGTGATCAACTACGACGTGCCTTTCAGCGCGGAAGATTATGTGCACCGCATTGGCCGCACAGGACGCGCCGGAGCTTCGGGCTTGGCGATCACCTTGGCGACCGAGCGCGACAGCCGCTCGCTGAGTGATATCGAAAAACTGATCAAGCGCGGCATTGAAGTTCGCAGTCTCGCGGTGGAGCCTCGCCCCAGCCGCCGGCCGGTTCATCCGGAAAAATCAGCTGAGTCGTCCACCCCGGCTCTGGCCCGTGCGGCCAGCAGCCACCGGTCTGGACCACGCGATGCCTGGTTCGATAAACCCTATGAAGCCGACCCCAACGCGCAGCCCATTTGGGAAGACAACCTGGCCATGCCGGCTCGTGGTGCCATGTCCCCCAACATTCGCCCACGTCGCGCACTTGCTGCGTTGCTGGGGGGCAAGCCCTCAGCCAAGTAGAGGCAACACAGCCCCGACACATTTGCCAACCTTGCAGCCCAGACCTCGTCTTTTCTGGATGCTCGCACGGGAACGGCCCTAGCGTTGCTCGCGCCGCGCTGACAGGCTGGATGTGGCCTGGTGCTGGCGCGCAAGCCATTGACGCTTGGCGTGCTCCAGCAACTCCCCGAGCGTTGTTCCTGCAGGCGTCAACCCCAGCATTCGGATTGCATCCCGGACCGCGGCATAGCCAGGCATGAGGCTTTCTGCGCCGTTTTGCTTGGACAGCTTGCGGCCTTGGGCATCGTGCAACAAGGCGATATGGTGATAGATCGGCGTGGGTAGCTCCAATGCACGCTGCAGAAGGATTTGCCTCGCGGTGGAAGCGGCCATGTCTTCGCCGCGCACCACATGACTAACCCCCTGGGCGGCGTCGTCCACCACCACGGCCAATTGGTAAGCCCACGGCCCGTCGGCGCGCTTGAGCACGAAATCACCCACGGTCTGATCGACCTGTTCGGTTTGAGCACCAAGACGTCCGTCTTCCCAATGCACCAGTGCCTCAGCTGGCTCAGGCAAGCGCAATCGCCAAGCCCTGGGTTGACGCCCCCCAAGCCCCACGCTGCAAGTGCCTGGATACACGCGCTCCTCGCCGCGTCGAAGCATCAGCCCTCGAGACCGTAAAACCTGGTCGATCTCGCTTTTCGAACAAGCGCAGGCATAGGCTCTGTTGTTCACCAGCAAGCTATCGAGCGCCGATTGATACGCCAGCCCTCGCTGCGATTGCCACAGCACTGGCGCATCGGGGATCAACCCGCACTCGGCAAGCTGCCGCAAGATCTCACGATCTGCACCTGGTTTGCAACGTGGCTTGTCGACATCTTCGATGCGTACCAGCCACTGGCCGCCATGCGCGCGCGCATCGAGCCAGGACGCCAGCGCAGCCAGCAAGGAGCCGGCATGCAACGGGCCCGTTGGCGAGGGTGCAAAACGGCCGATATAGCTCATCGCAGCCTGAGATTCGGCCGAGCCATGTGGTGGGCATGATGGCGCGGCGTCGGCACTCGAACCCACCCGAGTCCCCAGAAAAAAGCCGCCGAAATACGGCGGCTAACCAGACGGCACGGCATTCCCAGAATCAAATTTTGATGTAGTGGTCCAGCAGCATCGCTGCAAACAACAAGGACAGGTAGATGATGGAATAGCGAAACGTCTTGCGTGCGAGCCAGTCGCTATAGCGTTGCTTGAGCTCCCAGGCGTAGGCGATGAAAATGGCGTCGAGTACCACGGCGGCAATGGCATAGACCAGCCCGCTCATATGCATGGCAAACGGCATGAGCGACACGGCCGTGAGCACCAGGGTGTAGAGCAAGACTTGAAGCCGGGTGTATTCGGATCCATGCGTCACCGGCAACATCGGAAGTCCGGATTTTTTATAGTCGTCGGTTCGGTACAAAGCCAAAGCCCAGAAATGTGGCGGCGTCCACAGAAAAATGATGAGGAACAGAATGAGCGCCTGCGCCGAGACGTGATTGGTCATGGCGGCCCAACCCAGCACAGGCGGCATGGCTCCCGAGGCTCCACCAATGACGATGTTCTGCGGTGTCGCTGGTTTGAGCAGCACCGTGTAGACAACGGCGTAACCGATGAAAGTGCCAAAGGTGAGCCACATCGTCAAGGCGTTCACCTGGGTGTAGAGCAGCAGCATCCCAGCCGCGCACAAAACGCCAGAAAAGGCAATGATGGACGATGTGCCCAATTCACCTGTCGCCGAAGGGCGCCAGGATGTTCTGCGCATCACCGCGTCTATCTTCTGTTCCACCAGGCAATTGAATGCAGCCGCTGCACTGGCGACCAGCCAGATACCCAGGGTGCCGAAGACCAGCGGCCTCCACTCGGGCAAGCCCGGCACGGCAAGAAACATGCCGATCACGGCGCAGAAGACGATGAGTTGCACCACGCGCGGCTTGGTCAGGGCATAGAGCTGCTTGATGGAGTGGAGCAGCCCGGGAGGGCGGGGCAGGGTGGAGGTCTTCATGGCTTGACGTGTGCGCGTTGAAGCGTGACGGGAACAAGCGCTGCATCGTCAATGACGAGCCTGCGCGATTCGGGACGGCTGACCCGATAAACAGCGATAGTCAACAAAAGCATCATCAAAGCTGCGACACCATTATGAGCGACGGCCAACTCCAAGGGGTGGGCAAAAATCACCACACTGGCGCCCAGGGCGATCTGCACGAACAGCAGGCCAGAAATCCACAGAGCCAGTTTGCGCAATTCGCGGTAGCGGCTCATGCGCCAGGTGGCGGCAAGCACGATGATGGACGTCAAAACTGCGAATAAACGGTGTCCCCACTGAATGGCAACCAGCGCCTGCAAGGAGATGGCCGAGCCATTGGGGTTCTCTCCCAGGTTGCGCCAGAAGGTGAAGCCCTGCGCCCAATTGGCATCGGGCTGGAAACTGCCGTTGCAGGTCGGAAAACCAGTGCAGGCCAAAGCCGCGTAATTGGCACTGACCCATCCACCCAGGAAAATTTGCCACAGCATCGTCAGCATGGCGGCCCACACCAAGGTCCGCGTGAGCACAGTTGTGGGAACCTTCGGCAGATCGGACCGATTTTGCATCCAGAACCAGACCGCAAGCATCAGCAGGATGATGCCGCCCATCAGGTGCAGAGTCACGATCAGAGGCGTGAGAAGCAGCGTGACGGTCCAGGCGCCGAACAACCCCTGCAAGATGACCCAGCCCAGCAATAAAAATGGCAATCCCAAAGCAATCTGCTTGCCATGCTTGCGAGCCCAGCTTGCGCGAATGGCCATGGCCAGGATGAGCGTGCCGATGATGGTGGCCACGTAGCGGTGGATCATCTCGACCCAAGCCTTGAATGGACTGACATTGCCTTGCGTGCCGCCCTGCTCGGCCACGGCTTCATTGATTTGGTGATGCGCCTGCGCTGGCGTGAAATGGGCATAGCAGCCAGGCCAGTCTGGGCAGCCGAGGCCTGAGTCGGTCAGGCGCACGAAAGCGCCGAACATCACGAGATCCATGGTGAGGAATACCAGCAGTGCGACCAGCTTGGGCCAGCGCATGCGGAAAGCTGCCCACAAGATCAGCACCAGCCCACCCACCCACATACCAGCCTGCAACCAGTGCAGTGAGAAGGACCACACGGTAGGAACTGCAGTGGACAGATTGGTCATGGTGTTCAGGGTTGCGCTCATGGCAAAGGCTCCAGATGCTTGGCCTTCCACCCTGCCGTGTTATAGAGCAGTTTCTTGAACACGGACAAGGTTTTCAGCGGGTCCGGATTGGAGGGAAAACGCATCATCAAGTTTCCGAGCGGATCGACCAGCCAGATCGGCCCTTCAAGATGCTCCCCGGGCGCAAGTGGCAACCACTGCTTGAGTTGATCGGGCTGAGCACGCAGGATGACGGTGCCCTCAGCGGGCTCGAATACTCCAGGGTTGACGGGGCCGGAATCCGTCACCAGCCAGATGCGTGCGACACGATAACGGTCATCTCCGGCTGCAATGAAGAATTGCCGAATGTCGTAGAGCAGTGACTGGCAAGATTTGCCGCAGGCCGCTGGTCCTGCGACGATCATCAACCAATAGCCGTTGTATTTGCGCAGGTCGACCGATTTACCGGTCAGGGTCGCCAGTTGAAGTTGCGGGACCTGTCGCTGCGGCTGGATCAGTTCGCCATATGGCGGCTTACCTTGAGGTTTGATGACGAAGAAAAAAAAAGTACTTGCAACGAATGGCGCGGCCGTGACCAATACGACCATCCAGAACGTGAACATGCTCCGCTTGCGTGGCTTCTCTCCCTGGGGGCCGATTTGGCTGGCTGTGGTCGAGTTTTCACTCACGAATGCAACTCCTTACGGGTTAAAGATCTGGATCGGTCGCGCACGCGCTTTCCCAGAAAATAAATGGTGAGGCCCAAGCCAAGCGCGGTCATTGCATACCACTGAAAGGCATAACCATAATTGGTGTACATGCCGACATCGGGCTGTGGCCAATTACGCACAAGACCATCCTTTTCGCCCCCCATTTCCTGAATGACATAGGGCAGCATCTTGATATTGTGATATTTTGCAAATTGAGCGAGCTCAACATTTTGGCGGATCACCGCCCCAGGCGGGTCGGGCGCGAAAGAAAACCACTGCGAGGGTGCCGGTGCTATGCGCCCGTCAACTTGCGTCATCCCCTGTGGCGTCTGCACTTTCGGCAATAAATTGATGGCGTCGAAGTTACGCGGCACCCAGCCACGCATCACCATGACATAAGTCTGACTTCCCGTGATGTGCAACGGCGTCAACACCCAAAATCCAGGCTGATCATTGTGTTGACGATTTTGCAAATAAATGGTCCAGCCGGTGGAATATTCGCCACGAGCGATGACGTGACGCCATTCATTGGGCTTAAAATCAAGCGCATGTCCGGCCTGGATGATCGGCGGTGCTTGCATTCGCTCGGCGATGCGCGCCGTCAAAGCCTTCTTGTACTCGGCCCGATGGAGTTGCCACCGCCCCAGCAAGGCCGTCGCCACGATCAGAGCCAGTGCCAGAATCAACGTCACGATTTCCCGCGTCTTGAGCAGGGGCTCTGGCGCAGGTGACTTCGATGGCGGGAGCATCGACGTAGACATCAAATCAGATGAAGGAGTTCAACTTGCAAATCGTCATCGTCATCGCCTTCATTCTGATCCTGGCCAGTCTATTCTCTGGTTTGTATTTCGTCATGAAGGACAAGGGCAAAACTAACCGCGCCGTCAATGCACTCACATTCCGGATCGGCTTTTCCATTTTGCTATTCCTCTTCATCATTATTAGTTACAAAATGGGTTGGATTCATCCAGCAGATTTTCCAGTTTCGGGTCGGTAAGCCCGTACCGTTAAACCTGACGAAAAAACGCCGCTTGCTGCGGCGTTTTTTCATGGTGGCGAATCGATTCAGAGCCAATAGACCAAGACGTAGAGCAGCAACCAGACCACGTCGACAAAGTGCCAATACCACGCCGCTGCCTCGAATCCGAAGTGATGCTCGGCTGTGAAGTCACCGCGGATGAGTCGAAACAGAACGACCGACAGCATGGTTCCACCCAAAAACACATGGAATCCGTGGAAGCCGGTCAGCATGAAAAAGGTCGAACCATAAATACCCGATGACAGCTTGATACCTAAAACTTCATAGGCATGATGATATTCATAGGCTTGGCATAATAAAAATGTGAAGCCCAATATCAGAGTCAGCACCATCCAGAAAATTGCATTTTTCCGGTGACTTGCGCGAAGAGCGTGGTGAGAAATCGTTAACGTCAGGCCCGAGGACAGCAGCAAAGCCGTATTGATTGTGGGGATGGGCCAAGGATCCATGGCTTCTTTGATGCTTGGAATCAGACCTGCGGGGCCCACGCTGGGCCAAGCCCCCGTGAAGGCTGGCCAGAGAATTTTGCTGTGCAAAGCCGAAAGATCCGGCAGCGAATAGACCCGGGAATAATAGAGCGCGCCAAAAAACGACGCGAAAAACATGACCTCGGAAAAAATAAACCAGCTCATACTCCAACGAAAGGACGTATCAACTGCGAGGTTATGTTTGCCAGCCTCGCTTTCTGAAATGGTTTTCCCGAACCAGCGAAATTTGGTAAATACGAAAAAGAAAAAGCCAAGAAAAAATAACAGATCGCCGTGGGGGACGCCGTTGAACCAGAATGTCAATCCGAACGCCATAGTAAGCGCGCCAGTTGCCGCCATGGCAGGATATGCCGATGGGCCTGGCAAAAAATAGCCTTTTGGCTGTGCGTGTGTGGACATATTGCCTTCCTCTTCCTTATGGATTCGATTTGAGTACGACCCAATGTACGATGCTGATGAGTATGCCGATAAATACTGCCGCCGAGATCAAGCCCGCAATGATTATATGAAGGATATTAAGTTGCGCAAAATCATTCTCACGATCTTTGGATTTACGGATGCCTAGAAACGCCCAGGCAATAGCCTTGAATGCCGAGAGGAATTTACGCAATTCAGCGACCCTGAATTCGCTTTTATGCAAGCACGGATGGCGAGATACTAATATTATTCAAATATCATTACAAAAATGACCACTTGAAAACAAAACCGAGGAAAAGCACGCCCACGATACTAAGGAGCACGAGTGCCAATCTCAGGTTTTGGCGGCGCTTTTCGGGAGACATGTCATGATTGCCCACAAACAATCTCAATAACCGAGAATTTTAGTTGCAGTGGCATCGAGCTTGGGTGGTGTTTCAAAAGTGTGGAAGGGGGCTGGTGAAGGAATTTCCCATTCCAGGCCATGAGCTCCATCCCATGGGCGCTGTGGCGCTTTCTCGCCTTGGCCGCGGAACATCGGAATCACAACGGCAAACAGGAAGTAAGCCTGTGACAGACCGAAGCCGAAAGCACCGATCGAGGAAATCATGTTGAAGTCGGTGAACTGCACCGGGTAGTCAGCGTAGCGACGCACCATGCCGGCCAGGCCCAGCAAATGCTGCGGGAAGAAGGTCACGTTGAAAGTGATCATCGAAGCCCAGAAATGGATTTTCCCGGCTGTTTCGTTGTACATCAATCCCGTCCATTTGGGCGACCAGTAGTAGTAACCCATGAAAATGGCGAACAGCGAGCCTGCAACCAAGACGTAGTGAAAATGAGCGACCACGTAGTAGGTGTTATGCACATAGGTATCGATCGGTGCCAGCGCCAGCACAAGCCCGGAGAAACCACCAAAGGTAAAGACGAAGATGAACCCAATGGCCCAGAGCATGGGCGTTTCGTAAGTCATCGAACCGCGCCACATGGTGGCAACCCAGTTGAATACCTTAACGCCCGTGGGCACAGCGATCAGCATCGTGGCGTACATGAAGAACAACTGGCCAGTGACGGGCATGCCAGCAGTGAACATGTGATGTGCCCACACGATGAACGAGAGAATGGCAATCGAAGCCGATGCATAGACCATCGAACTGTAGCCAAACAGTGGTTTGCGGGCGAAGGTCGGTACCACAGCGCTAACGATGCCGAAAGCGGGCAAAATCATCACGTAAACCTCGGGGTGCCCGAAGAACCAGAACAGATGCTGGTAGAGCACGGGGTCGCCGCCGCCGGCAGCGCTGAAGAAACTGGTTCCGAAGTGGCGGTCGGTCAGTGTCATGGTCACCGCGCCGGCCAGTACCGGCATGATGGCAATCAGCAGATAAGCCGTGATCAGCCAGGTCCATGAAAAAAGCGGCATCTTCATCAAGGTCATGCCGGGAGCGCGCATGTTCAGGATGGTGACGATGATGTTGATGGAACCCATGATGGATGAGGCACCCATGATGTGAATCGCAAAAATCACGAGGTCCATGCCCATCCCTTGCTGAATGGTCAGCGGCGCATAGAGCGTCCAGCCGACATCAGGTGCTCCGCCGGGGACGAAGAATGATGATGTGAGCAAAATGGCCGCGGGGATCAGCATCCAAAAGCTCAGGTTATTGAGCCGCGGAAAAGCCATGTCGGGCGCGCCGACCTGCAGCGGAATCATCCAGTTGGCGAAGCCCACCATGGCGGGCATCACGGCACCGAAAATCATCATGATGCCGTGCATCGTCGAGAACGACAGAAACAACTGGGGATTCAGGAACTGAATCCCCGGCTTGAAGAGTTCTGCGCGGATGCCCATCGCCAGAATGCCACCCTCGAACAACATCCACAAAGCAAACACCAGATACATCGTGCCGATGTCTTTGTGGTTGGTGGAGAACACCCATCTGCGCCACCCGTGCGGATGGTCATGGGCATGATCCCCGACGTGGGCTGGGGCATGGACTGGATCAAGCACTGCGCTCATGCTGCACTCCTAGCAAAAATACATTAATTATTAAGATCGTTATTGGGTCAAGACAGCTAAATCAGGCGACGCTTAACTTGTCGCGCCCGACGGCGCCAGCGCTCCGCCGTCTTTCTTCAACTTGGCTTGCTCAGTTTTGACCCATGCCGCGTAATCCGGCAGGGATACGACCTTGACCACGATCGGCATGAAGGCATGGCCTTTGCCGCAAACCTGGGCACATTGGCCGTAGTAAGTGCCCACTTGATCGGCCTTGAACCAGGTTTCACGAATGAAGCCGGGGATGGCGTCCATCTGCACCCCGAACGATGGCACATACCAACCATGCAAGACGTCCATGGATGTGGTGAGAATGCGGATCTTCTGGTTGACGGGCACAACCAGGTCATGGTCAACAGCCAGGAGGTAGTTGTTGGGCTTGGGGGCGTTGCCGTAGATTTCCGACATCGGCGTGGTGAGCGTGGAATAAAACGAAATGCCCTTGCCGGGGCCGTCGACATAGTCGTAGCCCCACTTCCACTGATAACCCGTCACTTTGATGGTGAGATACGAATCGGAGACGTTTTGCTGCGCCACCACGGTCTTGGTCGCGGGGATGACCATGGCGATCACGATCAGCAGCGGAACGATGGTCCAGGCGATTTCGACCGTGGTGCTTTCGTGGAACTGGGAAGCCACGGCTCCCTTGGATTTGCGGTGCTTGAACACCGAATAGAACATCACACCGAAGACGAGGACACCGATGGCCAGGCAGATGAGCATGACCATGTAGTTGAGGTCGCGCTCGTCACGCGCGATGCTGGTGACGGGGTGCTGGAAATCGATGCCGTTGACTTGCGGACCGCCCGGCAGGCTTTGATCGGCAAAGGCCGTGGAGACGAACAGGGCCGAGGCCGCAGTCAGGTAGTACTTCAACTGTTTCATCTTGGATGTCACCTAGTTTTGAAATGGTTCGAGCAGTTTGGCTCAAACTGCCAGCAATGCACGGCGCAAGTCGCGAGCCAATTTCTCGCGCCGATCGGGCCGGGTGTAGCGGCCCATGAAAGCCTGCTTGCCCGACCCTGAAATTTCGACCATGCCCTTCTCGTTCACCACAATTCTCGCCCACCGCGGGTTGAACTCGGCCCGCTCGACGCGGCCGGCATTTTCCCACTCCACCACCAGCGACTGCGCCGATACCGTCACCCGTTCGCGATCCGCCGCGTGGCGCGCATAGACATACAACGCCGCGCCAAACGCCAATAGCTCCAACACCGTAAACGGCGGCACCAATGTCGCGCCGCCTTCCCAGCACATCAGCGCCACGAATGACGAGACGAGCGCCAGGGAGGCGAAAAAACCGAGCAACTGCTTGGGACTGATCGAACAGTTGCGCTTGAACAGCCACACCAGCGCACCATCTTGCTCAGATGGCGCGCCGAGCAGGCCGAAATCGAGGGTGCTCACCAACTGCGCAGCCATGTGGATCACCTCGTTTCGCTTGCAGACGCCGAAAAACTGCAACCTCTTTCCAGGTATTGATCTTGCTCAACACCAATCCAGCACAAACGTATTAGCGTCGAATTATAGAGATGGAGCCCCGCCATGGCGGGGGGCATGGGGTCATTTGCACTGATTTTGCTCACAATCAACACCGCTCGCCACTCATCACGTTCCTGAGATACAACAATCTTGCGCGTACAGAGGCAAAGCACGTCATTTGCCACCGCCTCACATCATGCCAGCAAGGCACCGGCCCGGCTTCGGGAATTTCCCCGTATTGACGCCAAGCAGAAGGCCAACATTGGTGCCGATCAGCGTTTGCGCCCGGTCGCCCGCAATTGCTCCAGTGGGAAGCTGGCCACACCCGCGCGAGCTGGTTGGGTTGCGGGTTTGAATGCATGGCCGTAGACCAGCTCGAAACTGAGCCCGACTTCTGTGCGACCCGCCGCTTGCGCCTGGTTGAGCAGCGCATGCTGCAAGGCTTGCCACTGCCGGGGCGTACGCAAACCATGCGCAACGGCCGCGTGTACCGGCCTTCCCAACTCGGCGAGTTCGGCCAGCGCGTCTTTGGGGCTGGCATAGCGCAGATGCAGCATCTCCATGTCCATCACGGGTTCTGCGAAGCCTTGGTGCACCAGCATGTCACCCAAGTCATGCATGTCGGGGTATGTGGGTGGGATAACGCCTAGATCGCGGCATTCCGCTCGTCGCAATTCGCGCAGCGTGTCAGGCCCGAACGTGGTGAACATCAACACACCGTCTGGCAGCAAAGCGCGGTGCCAGGCGGCGAACATGGCGTCCAATTCGGCAACCCAAGGCAAGGCAAGGTTGGACCACAGCATCTGCGCCGCAGGAAGTACTGTCTGCGCGCCAATCGGCCCCGACAATGGCGCCGCGATCACCTCGGTTCGGCCTTGACCACGCAGGCCGCGCAGCCAGCTTCGACCCGCATGGGCCTTGCGCGCCGCATCGGCCAGCAAGGCCGACGGCTCCACTCCGACGATCTGCGCTCGAGCGTATTGCTGACGCAGCAAGGCAAGGCCATCGCCCCAGGCGCAGCCCATGTCGAACACGGACTGGGGTTGCAACTTGAGCAGCGGCAAGCGCTCGGCCATGCGGCGAGCGGCCTCTTGCCAGATGAAGGGCGCTGGCCTGCGGGCCAGCCGATCCCGCGCGGAAACTGTGCCAGGCTGCAGGCCCTGGACCGGCGCAGTGGGAGGCGTGGACATATGGCTCGCTGAAGTTTTGAAGTGATGAACGCCCCAGAAGTCCGCAAGCGGACGCCTCCGAGGGGGTCCAGGAAACGCGGGAACGACCCGGCGTTTCCTGGAGAGATCTGGGTGCGCAATATAGTTCGCGTATGCCAACGACGCCCGCCTCGCTGCTGGAACGCATGGGCGCAGCCCTGCGTCCGGCGGGTTTGTGTGAGATTTGCGCCCTGCCCTCGCGCCAGACGCTGTGCAAACCCTGCACGGGCCAATACCTCGGTGGCATCGAGCCACGCTGCAGCCATTGCGGCCTTGCGCTGGCAGCGGGCGGCTTCACCTGCGGTGTCTGCCTGCGATCGCCCCCACCCTACATCCGCACCTTGACCCTGGGCGACTATGGCGTGCCCATCGACCGCTTGATTCAGCGCCTGAAATTCGGCAACGAGCCGGCCATCGGCCATTGGCTGGGCCAACTGCTCGCCGCGCACTGGCGTGCCGCTGGCCACCCCCTGCCCGGCCTTGTGCTGCCCATCCCCTTGTCGCCCGCGCGGCTGCAGCAGCGCGGCTACAACCAGGCATGGGAAATGGCGCGCACTTTCGCTCGGGAGCTTCGCGTCACGGCGCGCAGCGACGTCTTGATGCGCGTGCGCGAGATGCCGCCGCAAAGCCGCCTGCCGCTGGCGCTTAGGACCAAGAACGTGCGCGGCGTCTTCGCCGCACCAGGCCCATTGAAGGCTCAACATGTGGTGCTGATCGACGACGTGATGACCACCGGCAGCACGCTGGGTGAAGCCGCCTCGGTGCTGCTGCGCGCAGGGGCAGCAGAGGTCAGCGTGGCTGTCGCCTTGCGGACGCCGCCACCGGGCTGAGCGTCGCCCACCGCTGCAACCCTGTCCCTTGCGCCCTCATGTTCAACATCGTCCTCGTCCATCCCGAAATTCCACCCAACACCGGCAACGTCATCCGCCTGGCGGCGAACACCGGATGCGCGTTGCATCTGGTCGAGCCGCTCGGCTTCTCGCTGGACGACAAGCAATTGCGGCGCGCCGGTCTGGACTATCACGAATACGCCGAGTTGCGCGTGCATCGCGATTGGGCCGCACTGCGGCACAGCGCGCAAAACCTGGCCGATGCGCCACGCATGTTCGCCTTCACCAAGTTCGCCGGCACGCTGCTTGGGCAGGCCAGCTTCCAGCCCGGCGATTGGCTGGTGTTCGGCGCGGAGACCGCCGGGTTGTCCGCCGAGGTGCTGAGCGACTTCGCGCCGCCGCAGCGCCTGCGCCTGCCGATGCGCCCGGGGCAGCGCAGCCTGAATCTGTCGAACGCGGTCGCGGTCGGGGTGTTCGAGGCCTGGCGGCAATGCGGTTACGCAGGTGGTGGCTGACCACGGTCAGCGCAACAGCACCAACCACAAACGTCAGAGCCCGGAGAAATCCGGCTTGCGCTTGGCCAAAAAAGCGCCGAATGCTTCTTTCGCTGCCGGGCCCTTGAGCAAACGCTCGAAGTGGCCCGCCTCTTCAGTGATCATGGCATGCACCGCTGCGCGCTGCGGCTGGCGCAGCAGGGTTTTGGTGACCATCAACGAAGCCAGCGGCTTGGCCGCGAGCTTGCGCGCTTGTTGCAAGGCGAAGGCGTTGACCTCGGACGGCGGCAGCACGCGATTGACCAAACCCAGTTCCTGCGCCTCGTCGGCCGTGAACGGCTCGCCGAACAGCAGCTTTTCGTTTGCCGCCGCATGGCCGATGCGCAGCGGCAGCAGCAGGCTGGACGCGGCCTCGGGGCACAGACCCAGGTTGACGAAAGGCAGCGAGAACAGTGCGTTATCGCCCGCGTAGACCAGGTCGCAATGCAGCAGCAAGGTGGTGCCGATGCCCACTGCAGGCCCGCAGACGGCGGCAAGGGCAGGCTTGGGAAAGTCGGCGATGGCGCGCAGGAAACGGAACACGGGCGCCTCCATGCTGGCGGGCGGGCGCTGCAGGAACTCGCTCACATCGTTGCCGGCGGTGAACAGGCTCTCCTGGCCCTGGATGACCAGCACCCGGGTCTGCGCGTCGCCGGCGGCCTGCTCCAGATGGTCGGCCAGTGCGGCGTACATCGCGCTGGTGAGCGCGTTCTTTTTCTCGACCCGGTTGAAGGTCAGGCTCAGCACGCCATGCTCAAGATGGGCGAGGATTTCGGACATGGTGGCCGCTCCGGATGGATGGTCGTTGAAGGCATTGATGTTGCGCAGGGCTGCGGGCACAGGCCCTGCCGGGGCTCAGACCAGCTCGAAAATGCCGGCCGCGCCCTGGCCGGTACCCACGCACATGGTCACCATGCCGTACTTCAGCTTGCGCCGGCGCATGCCGTAAATGGCGGTGGCCGCGCGGATGGCGCCGGTGGCACCGAGCGGGTGGCCGAGGGCGATGGCGCCGCCCAATGGGTTGACCTTGGCCGGGTCCAGCCCGCAGGTGTTGATGACGGCGAGGGACTGCGCGGCGAAGGCTTCGTTCAGCTCGATCCAGCCGATGTCGCCGAGCTTGAGCCCGCCGGCCTTGAGCGCTGCGGGAATGGCTTCGATCGGACCGATGCCCATGATCTCGGGCGGCACGCCGCGCGAGGCAAAGCTGACGAAGCGCGCCAGCGGCTGCAGGTTGTAGCGCTTGACCGCCGCTTCGGACGCCAGGATGAGGGCGCCGGCGCCGTCCGACGTTTGCGAGCTGTTGCCCGCCGTGACGCTACCCATGCCGGTGGCTTTGCCCGTGGGGTCTTTGGGCGAGGCGAAGGCCGGGCGCAGCTTGGCGAGGGCTTCGAGCGAGGTATCGGCGCGCGGGCCTTCATCCAGGTCGACGGTGCGGCGGCGCTCGACCACTTTGCCGCTGGCCAGGTCGGGTTGGCGGTCGATGATGTCGATCGGCACGATCTCGTCGCTGAATTCGCCGGCGGCAAACGCCGCCATCGCACGCTGGTGCGATTGCAGCGCGAACGCATCCTGCTGCTCGCGACTCACCTTCCACTGCTGCGCCACTTTCTCGGCGGTCAGGCCCATGCCGTAGGCAATGCCGACGTTCTCGTCGCGGGCGAACACCAGTGGGTTGAACGAGGGTTTGTTGCCGCTCATGGGCACCATGCTCATGCTCTCGGCGCCGCCAGCCAGCATGACGTCGGCCTCGCCGACGCGAATGCGGTCGGCCGCCATCTGGATGGCGGTGACGCCCGATGCGCAGAAGCGGTTGACCGTGACCCCGCCGACCGAATTCGGCAGCCCGGCCAGCAGCGCGGTGATGCGCGCCATGTTCAACCCCTGCTCGCCCTCGGGCATGGCACAGCCGATGATGGCGTCTTCGATGGCGGCCGGATCCAGCCCCGGCGCCTGCTTGAGCGCGGCGTGGATGGCGGCGATCAGCAGATCTTCCGGGCGGGTGTTGCGGAACATGCCGCGATGCGATTTGCCAATGGGCGTGCGCGCGGCGGCGACGATGTAAGCGTCTTGAACTTGGCGGGACATAGGGGTCTCCTGATTCGGCTACGGGTTCGATCTGGCTCAGCCCTGCTTGCGCGGCGCAGCCAGGTGGGTGATGGTTCCTTGGGCAGCGGCGCACACCTTGCGCTGCGCTCCCTGCGCGGCAAAAATCTCGCAACGAACAACAGCCTGGCTGCGTCCGGCATGCACCACGCTGGCTTCGGCGCAAAGCCGCTCGCCAAGCGCGGGACGCAGATAATTGATCTTGAACTCCGAGGTCACGACCGCGGACCCAAGCGCGCTGCCGCCGGCGAAGGTGAGGGCGTTATCGGCCAAGTAGCACAGCACGCCGCCATGGGCAAAGCCGTTCTGCTGCAGCAACTCGGGGCGCAGCGGCAATTCGAGGATGGCGCGGTTGGCTTCATAGGCAACAAGCTCCGCGCCCATCAGCGCACTGAAAGGCTGCTGCGCCAGCACGGCGCGGCCAAGATCGAGCATGGTGCTCATCGCACGGCGTCCAGGGGCTCAGTTGCGCACCGGCTTGCCGGTTTGCAACATGCCCATGATGCGTTCCTGGGTCTTGGGGTTGTCGAGCAGGGCACAGAAGCGTTCGCGCTCCAGGCGCATCAGCCAGGCTTCGTCGACCACGCTGCCGGCATCGACCTCGCCACCGCACATCACCTCGGCCACGGCGGCACCGAGGGCGAAGTCGTGGGCGCTGATCTGGCCGCCGTCGCGCATGTTCACGAGCTGGCTCTTGATGGTGGCGGTGCCGCTGCGCCCGGCCACGGTGATGCGCGCCGCAAGCGGCGGGCGCCAGCCGCTGTCGGCCAGCGCACGCGCCTGCGAGCAGGCCACGTGCAGCAGTTCGTCCTTGTGCAGCACGATCACGTCCTCCGGCAGCAGATAGCCCATCTGCCGTGCCTCGATGGCCGACTTGGACACCGCCGCCATGGCCGGCTGCATGTACAGCGCCTTGAGGAAGGCCAGCACGTCGGCGCTGCCGCCATTGGCCTGCGCCAGCTCACTGGCTCGACGGGCGAGATACGTGAGTCCCCCGCCGCCCGGAATCAGGCCCACGCCCACTTCCACCAGGCCGACATAGCTTTCCAGCGCCGCCACGCGGCGCGCGGTGTAGGCGGCCAGCTCGCAGCCACCGCCCAGCGCCAGGCCGCGCACCGCGGTCACCACCGGCACCTGGGCATAGCGCAGGCGCAGCATCACGTCCTGCAGCTTCTTTTCCTCGGGCTCGATGGCCTTGGAGCCACCGGCCATGAAGGCCGGCAACATGGCTTGCAGATCGGCGCCGGCGGAGAAAGGCTCGGCGGTTTGCCACACCACCAGGCCGGCAAAGCGAAGCTCGGCTTCCTCCACCGCCTTGTGCAAACCGGCCACCACACCGGGACCGATGGTGTGCATCTTGGTTTTGAAGCTGGCCACCAGCACGTCGTCGAAACCGGGCGCCGTCCACAGGCGGATGGATTCATCCTCGAACACCGTGGCACCCGCCTTGGCAGGATCACCCGCGGCCTCGCCGAGCACGGTTTGCGGAAACAGCTGCCGCGCCATCACCGGCAGTTCGCGGCGCGGCTTGTAGCGGCCTTCGGCGGCCGACCACGAACCCTCGGGTTTGTGCACGGCGTCGATCTGCGCCACCCAATCCGGCAGCGGCGCGCTGCACAGCGCGCGGCCGGCGGCGATGTCCTCGGCAATCCAGTCGGCGATCTGCTTCCAGCCGCCAGCCTGCCAACTCTCGAACGGGCCTTCGTTCCAGCCGAAGCCCCAGCGGATGGCGAAGTCCAGGTCGCGGGCGTTGTCGGCCACCGCGCCCAGATGCACGGCGATGTAATGCCACACATCGCGGAACACGGCCCAGAGGAATTGCGCCTGTGGGTTGGTCGATTCGCGCAGCAGTTTGAAGCGCTCGGCCGCGGGCTTTTTCAGCATGCGCGCGACGATCTCATCGGCCTTGCCGCCACCCGCCACATAGTCGCCGCCCTTGGGGTCGAAGCGCAGGATGTCGCGGCCCACTTTCTTGTAGAAACCGGTGCCGGTTTTTTGCCCCAGCGCGCCCTTGTCCACCAGAGCCTTGAGCGCCGGCGGCGTGGCGTAGAGCGCGGCGAACGGGTCTTTGTCCGCAGGCAGGGTGTCGGCCATGGTCTTGATCACATGGCCCATGGTGTCCAGGCCGACGACGTCGGCGGTGCGGAAGGTGGCGCTCTTGGCGCGGCCGAGTTTCGCTCCGGTGAGGTCGTCGACCACGTCGAAACTCAGGCCGTAGCGCTCGGCCTCGTGCATCACCGCCAGGATGGAAAACACACCGACGCGGTTGGCCACGAAGTTGGGCGTGTCCAGCGCCCGCACCACGCTCTTGCCCAGGGTGGTGGTGAGGAAGGCTTCGAGCTGGTCCAGCACCTCCGGCGCGGTGGCCGGCGTGGGGATGAGTTCGACCAGCGGCATGTAGCGCGGCGGGTTGAAGAAGTGCACGCCGCAAAAGCGCGCGCGCAAGTCCGCATCGAAGCCTTCGCTCAAGGCCGTGATCGACAGGCCCGAGGTGTTGCTGGCGAACAGGGCGTGCGGTGCCAGATGCGGCGTGACCTTTTTGTACAGGTCGTGCTTCCAGTCCATGCGCTCGGCGATGGCTTCGATCACCAGATCGCAACCCGCCAGCAGCGGCAGGTCGGTTTCGTAGTTGGCGGTGCGAATCTGCACGGCGTCGTCATTCAGGCCGAACGGAGCCGGACTGAGCTTTTTCAGATTGGCCACGGCCTTGTCGGCGATGGCGTTCTTCGGGCCGTCCTTGGCGGGCAGGTCGAACAAGATGACGGGCACGCGGGCGTTGATGCAATGGGCGGCAATTTGCGCGCCCATGACGCCGGCGCCCAATACGGCGACCTGGCGAATCGGGAATCGGGAAGTCATGTCGGGTCCTTGGTTTGGGTGCATGGAGTCGCTGGATGCGAGGCAAGGTTCAGGCGAACACCGCCTCGGTATCCATCAAGGCTTTGGCGCCGCTGCGCGCCATGCGGATGGCGGCGGCCGATTCTGGGTAAAGCCTGGCGAAGTAGAACCGAGCGGTCTGCAGCTTGGCCTGGTAGAAGGTCTGGTCTGCTGCGCCCTGCGCCAGTTTGTCTTGCGCGGCCTTCGCCATGCGGGCGAAACCGTAGGCGAACACCAGATGCCCGACCACGCGCAGATAGGGCACGGCGGCAGCGCCCACTTCCTCGCGGTTCTGCATCGACTTCATCGCCAGTTCCATGGTGAGCTTCTGCACCTTGTCGCCCAGGTCGGCCAGGGGGTTGACGAACTCCTGCATCGCCTCGCTCACGCCTTCGGCCTCGACAAAAGCGGCGACGATCTTGCCGAACTTCTTGAGCTTGGCGCCGTTGTCCATCAGCACCTTGCGGCCAATCAGGTCGAGCGCCTGAATGGTGTTGGTGCCTTCGTAAATCATGTTGATGCGGGCGTCGCGCACATATTGCTCCATCCCCCATTCGTGGATGTAGCCATGGCCGCCGAACACCTGCATGCACTCGTTGGTGGCGGCAAAACCGTTGTCGGTGATGAAGGCCTTGACGATGGGCGTCAGCAGCGCGACCAGGTCGTCGGCATCCTTGCGCACGTCCTCGTCCGGGTGCAGGTGGGCCTGGTCGAGCATCAGCGCCACCCAGTAGGCGAGGAAGCGCCCGCCCTCGGCCCAGGCGCGGGCCGTGAGCAGCATGCGGCGCACATCGGGGTGAACGATGATGGGATCGGCCGGCTGCTCCGGCGCTTTCGGGCCGGTGAGCGAGCGCATCTGCAGGCGGTCTTTCGCGTAGGCCAGGGCGTTCTGGTAAGCCACTTCGGTCAGGCCCAGCGACTGCATGCCCACACCCAGGCGCGCGCCGTTCATCATCACGAACATGGCCGCCAGGCCTTTGTTGGGCTCGCCCACCAGCCAGCCGGTGGCGCCGTCCAGCGTGATCTGGCAGGTGGAGTTGCCGTGAATGCCCATCTTGTGCTCGATGCCGGAGCAGAAAATGCCGTTGCCCTGGCCCTTGTTGCCGCTGGCATCGGGCAGGAATTTGGGCACGACGAACAGCGAAATGCCTTTGCTGCCTTCGGGCGCGCCGGGCAGCTTGGCCAGCACCATGTGGATGATGTTCTCGGCCAGATCGTGCTCGCCGCTGGAGATGAAAATCTTCTGCCCCGCGAGCTTGTAGCTGCCGCCGTCCTGCGGCTCGGCCTTGGTGCGAATGAGGCCCAGATCGGTGCCGCAATGCGGCTCGGTGAGGCACATGGTGCCAGTCCACTGGCCCGATGCGAGCTTGGGCAGGTACAGGTCTTTCTGCGCCTTGCTGCCATGCGCGGAAAGCAACTCCACCACGCCTTGCGTCAGGCCGGGGTACATGGTCCAGGCCTGGTTGGCGGCGTTCTCCATTTCGTGCACGGCGCTGCCCACCAGATGCGGCAGGCCCTGGCCGCCATATTCGGGCGCCGCGGTCAGCAGCGGCCAGCCGGCCTCCACATACTGGGCCCACGCCTCCTTGTAGCCCTTGGGCGTGGTGACGGCGCGGCTGGCCGGGTCGTAATGGCAGCCCTCGCTGTCGCCACTCAGGTTGATGGGAAACAGCACTTCGGCGCAGAACTTGCCAGCTTCCTCGCACACCTGGTTGATGAGGTCGGCATCGACATCGGCATGGGCGGGAAGTTCGCGCAGCGCGGGCACGACATCGAGCACTTCGTGCATGACGAACTGCATGTCGCGCAGCGGTGGGGTGTATTGGGGCATGGTGGTCTCCTGGAATGGGTATGGGTTGTGGGCGCGCGGATGCGGCGTTTCAGTCGCCGCCGCCGGAGAGGGTTTGCAACAGCTTCATACCGGTCGGGGTGGCATATTGGCCGATCAGCCGCTGGTAGCCTTGCTGCGCCAGTTCGACGCAGCCGTGCGCTCGCAACAGCCGCGAATCGTGGTGCAGTGCGAGGATTTGGCCGTGCAGTTCGAACGTCAGCAACTGCGCCGGAGTCTTGGCCTGCAGATGCCCAACCTCGATGGCTTGCAGCACCGCGCGCAACAGGGCGTCGTGCCAGGTCTGCACCATCAGCACCAGGGCGTCGCGTACCGGGCCGGGCCGGTCGTCGAACTCGACGGCGCCGGAAATGTAGATGCAGCCGGTTTCCACCTCGCGGCTGACCTGCTGCACCCAGCGGTCGAACAACATATGCAGTCGCGGAAGGCCGCGCGGCTGCTCCAGCGCGGGGTAGAACACCTCGGCCTCGAACAGGCTGTGGTAGCGGCGAATGACGGAAATCTGCAGCTCTTCGCGCGAGCCGAAATGGGCGAATACACCGGACTTGCTCATGTCCATGCGGTCTGCGAGCATGCCGATGGACAGCCCTTCCAGGCCGATGCGCCCTGCCATTTGCAGCGCGCAATCGAGAATCGCCTGGCGGGTCTGGTGACCCTTGCCCGGCAACTCGGCAGGCTCGCCAGAGCTTGGGGCGACGACCCGCGTGGCGGCAGCATGCCTTGGGGCGGATCTGACGACGGATGCAGGTTTACGGGGCATGGCGGCTTGGTTTCAAAAATCGAACGATCGTACTATTTCTGAAACCGCTGGTTTTGTCAACACAAACCTGCGCACGGGCCAGCGCACCGGGCGGCTGACGCCACGATGCGGTGCAAAGGATGTCAGGAATGCGGCAGCATGCCGCAAGCCCTCACGCCAGCAGAACGCCGATGGCGCGCTCGACGCCGCCGGCAGTCAGCCGGCCGGGGCCGCTGCGCGTGAACTGCAGCAGACAGCCGCAGACATAGATGGCCAAGAGCTGGGCGCGCTGCGCAGGGTCGAAGCCTGAGGCCAAGCCTCCCTGCTCCACCGCCAGCTTCAGGCTCTGCCGCAAGGCGGCTTCGACGCGCTCGAAAAACTGGTTCATGCGCAGTTGCAATCGCGCGTGTTCGCCAACCAGCGCATCGCCGGCCATGACGCGGCAGAGGCCGGCGTTTTTCTCGGCGAAGCCCAGCAAGGCCTGGACGATGCGAGCCGCCTGCTGGGCGCCGGATTCCTGCTGCTGCGTGATCTGGTTGATCAGGCCGAACACGCTGCGTTCGATGAACTCGATCAGCGCCTCGAACATTTGCGCCTTGCTGGCGAAATGGCGGTACAGCGCCGCTTCGGAAACCTGCAGGCGCTGCGCCAGCGCGGCGGTGGTGATGCGCTCCGTACCCGGCTCCTCCAGCATGCCGGCGAGGCATTGGAGGATTTGCTCGCGCCGCTCGCCGGGCTTGGGGCGCTTGCGCGGCTGCGCCGAAGCCGCCAGCGGAGGAGCGGAATTCAACGCGGGATCAAGGAACGCAGACGCCATAGTGAGCCGATTCTCGCACGCACATAGGCTGGGCGGCCATGGCGTGCCCCCGGCTTGGCCGCCGCATGGGGCTGGCGGCGCACCGCACGGTGGTCGTAGCGCGTGAACCATGCGCCGCGCAGGCCCAGGCGCCGTGCGGACTTGAGGTGCTGCAAGGTGTCTTCCACCAGCACGCATTGCGCCGGGCGCAGCTGGTGACGCCGCAGCACATGGCGCAGCATGCGGGCGTCGGGCTTGGGACGCAGGCGACCGAACTGGCGCATGTCCTCGATGCTGATGACGCCCTCGAACAACTTGAGCAGCTTGAGCTGGCGCAGCACCCGCAGCGCATAGTCGCGCGGCGCATTGGTCAGCACCCATTTGCGCCCCGGCAGACGGGCGATGGCCGCACGCTGGCTGGGATCGGCGCGCAGCATGCGTGGCAGTTCGGGGAAGCGATGGGTCTCGGCCAGGAAGTGCGCGGCCTTCACGCCATGCTCATGCATCAAGCCCAGCAGCGTGGCGCCATAGCGCTGCCAGAAATGACTGCGAATGCGGCTGGCCTCGGCCGGGTCGACGCCGAGGCGGCGCTGGATATAAGCGGCCATCTCGGCGTTCATCAGCGGGAACACCTGCCACGAGGCATCGTGCAGGGTGTTGTCCATGTCGAACAACCATGCCGGTGCATGGCTGGCATCACGCCGCATCGGCGCGCTCCAGGCGGGCGAAAACATAGCGTCCGCCACCAAAGCGCGCCGGTGCGAAGTGCGGTTCGACGGCGGCAACCGCATGGGCCACGGCCTGGGCAAATCCAGGCCCGTCGAACACGAAGGTGTGGAACTCGCCGTTCTCGCCGCAGGCATCCACGCCCGGCGGCAGGGCGTCGATGAATGCGGTGTCGAACAATCGGCCGCAAAAACTGTCGGGCAGGTGGCGGCTGTCGACGCAGACCACACGGGCGCTGTAGCCCAGAGCGATGAACTCGCGTGCCAGCTCCGACCTCGGGCGGCCCCACAGGGGCAGCTCGGCGCGCAGCCCGGCAGCGGCGCAGACCTGCTCCTCCCAATCGCGGTGCGGCTGCAGGTCGATGTCGCCAAACACCGCAGCCAGCGCGCCGCGACCGGCCAGTTCACGCAACTGGGCGGCGAACACAGCCTGATAGTCGTCCCAGTTCGCGCTGGGCGCCACCAGCTCCAGCCCGAGCGCCACGGCCTGCGCCTGCATCAGCTCCAGAGGCACGCCATGGCTGCGCAGGCGCTCGCCGGATTCGTCCAGCATGGCCAGGAGCCAGCGCACGTCGAGGCCAGCCGCGCGCGCCTGGCGCAAGGCGAGCATCGAATCCTTGCCGCCGCTCCAGGAGGCCAGCGCAGCGCCACTTGCGGTGGCCTTCGGGCGCTCAACAAGCAGGCGCCGGGCCGCTCCCAGGCTTGCTTGAGCCCCTCGGGGGGCGGGCGCCGCTTGCGGTGACCTCGGGGCCATCGCCATCAATGCGAGCGGATCATGGTGCCGAAAGCCTGCTCGGTGAGGATTTCGAGCAGCATGGCGTGGGGGATGCGGCCGTCGATGATGTGCACCGAGTTCACGCCCGAGCGCGCGGCGTCGAGCGCCGAAGCGATCTTGGGCAGCATGCCGCCGGAGATGGTGCCGTCGGCGAACATCTCGTCGATCTCGCGCGCCGTCAGGTCGGTCAGCAGTTCGCCCTGCTTGTTGAGCACGCCGGGGGTGTTGGTCAGCAGCACCAGCTTCTCGGCCTTGAGCACCTCGGCCAGCTTGCCGGCCACCACGTCGGCGTTGATGTTGTAGTTCTCGTTGTTCTGGCCGAAGCCCAGCGGCGAGATCACCGGAATGAACTGATCGTCCTGCAGCGCCTTGACCACCGCCGGGTCGATGGACTCGATCTCGCCGACCTGGCCGACATCGTGTTCGAGTTCGGGGTTGTCGCGGTCGCGCATGCGCAGCTTGCGCGCCTGTATCAGGCCGCCGTCGCGGCCGGTCAGGCCCACGGCCTTGCCGCCGGCGACGTTGATCAGGCCGACGATGTCCTGCTGCACCTGTCCGGCCAAGACCCACTCGACCACTTCCATGGTCTCCTCGTCGGTCACGCGCATGCCTTGAATGAAGGTGCCCTTCTTGCCGATCTTGGCCAGCGCCTCGTCGATCTGCGGGCCGCCGCCGTGCACCACCACCGGGTTCATGCCCACCAGCTTGAGCAGCACCACGTCCTCGGCGAAATCCTGCTGCAGCCCGGCGTCGGTCATGGCGTTGCCACCGTATTTGATGACGATGGTCTTGCCATGGAATTTGCGAATGTAGGGTAGCGCCTGGGCCAGAATCTCGGCCTTGTCGCGCGGGGAGATATGCGTCAACTCGGGCGTGGCATGCGGGTGTTGGTCGGACATGGCGGGTGGTCTGCGGTTGGAGCGTGCGGTCGGGGCGTGGGGTCAGTGGGAGCATTCAACGCTGAAAGCGGGCGAGCGCATTTTAGGAAGACCCGCGCAGGTTTAGGGTTGGATGGATGATTGTTAAACTTTGTTGCATGAAGACTTGGTCTCGCGTTCTGCTCATCATCATGCTCGCCCTGCTGCCACTGCGCGGCTGGGCGCAAGCCGTGATGCTCGCGGACGGCGAGCCGCTGGCGCCGACCCTGGTGTCGGCGCCGGTGCAGGGCATGGCCGACATGGCCATGGATATGGGCATGCACGATCACGCCGCGATGGCAGCCTCGCAAGACATGGGCACCCAGCTGCCCGCAAGCGACGCCGACCGCGGTTGCAGCGACCACGCGCACCAACTCTGCGTGGTCTGCGGCATGGCCGCGGCCAGCCTGCCAGCCCTCTTCACGTCCCACCCTGGCCAGGTGCAGCAGCTCTGCCCCATGGCCGCTTCCAGCGGCTGGCACAGCGCCGAAGCCCGCGCGCTGCTGCGTCCCCCTCGCCTGTAAACCTCGCGCTGTCGCGCGGCTTGGCGTGCCCGAAGCCTTGTGCGCCGGGGTGCCCCAGCCCACAGCACAGTACATGCAAGCCCGGTGCCGCCAAGCGCAGCACCATGTCCAGGCCCAGCCGCGTGCGCCCAAGCCGGCCACGCTGCAATGCGAGGTTTTCATGCAATACCCTGTCTTTCACGTTCCCTTGTTCGCCGTGCTGTCGCGCACGGCGCGAACCACGCTGCCCCTCGGCGCCTTGCTGCTCGCCGCTTGCGCACCGCTGCAAACGCAGAACAATCTGCGCGCGGCCAACGCCATCGCCCAACCGCACACCGGCCAGACCGTGGAGCTGCAAACCACGGCCGACGCGCACGCCGAGGCCCAGCGCCGGATCGACGCGCTGCTGGGCAAACCGCTATCCGCCGACGACGCCGTGCGCGTCGCCCTGCTCGGCAGCCCGGCGTTGCAGGCGCTGATCGCGCAGACGCAGGCGGTCTCTGCCGCATCCACCCAGTCCGCAAGGCTGAGCAACCCGGTGTTCGGCTTCGAGCGCCTGCTGATTGGCGGTGGTGGCGGGGTGGAAATCACCCGCAGCCTGAGCATCGGCCTGCTCGACCTGCTCACCTTCCCGACCCGTTCGCGCATCGACTCGGCGCGGCAGGAGCAGCTGCGTCTCACGCTTGCCAGCGAAGTGCTGCGCACCGCAGCGCAAGCGCGCATGGCCTGGGTGCGCGCGGTTGCCGCGCAGCAAAGCGCCGCCTACAACCGCGATGTGGAAGATGCCGCGCAGGCCACCGCCACCCTGGCCGCACGCATGCAGCAAGCGGGCAATTTCACGAAGCTCGATGCCGCACAGCAGGCGCTGTTCGCTGCCGATAGCCGCCAGCAAAGCAACCGCGCCGGGCTGGCCACGACCCAAAGCCGCGAGGCCCTGGTGCGGGCGCTGGGCTTGTCGCCCGAGCAAGCCGCACGCCTTGCCTTGCCCGCGCAACTGCCCGCGGTGCCGCGGCAGCTTCCAGCCGCCAGCGCAAGGCCGCTGCAAACCGCCCTCGACACCCGGCTGGACGTGCAGCTCGCTCGCGCCGACTACACGGCCACTGCAGTGGCGGCGGGCCTGGCGCGCAACACCAGCCTGATCGACCATGTGGAACTGGGCGGGGTGCGCAAGACCTACAGCGACGCCGCGCCGCAAAACGGTTTCGACCTCATCCTGCCGCTGCCGCTGTTCGACCTGGGTGATGCCCGCCGCAGCGCTGCCGCCGACCGTGTGCTGGCGGCGCGCAACCGTGCCATCGCCACGGCGCAAAACGCCGCCTCGCAATTGCGCGAGACCGATGCCGCGCTGCGCCATGCCTGGCAGCAGCAGGACATCAGCCGCCAGCAGATCGTGCCGCTGGCGCAGTCCGTGCTCGACGAAAACCAGCTTCGCTACAACGGCATGTTGATCGGCGTGTTCCAACTCGTCGCCGCCGCTGCAGCGCAGGCACAGGCTGTGCGCGGGGGCATAGCCGCGCAGCGCGATTACTGGCTGGCCGATGCCGGCTGGCAGGCGGCGCAACTCGGCGTCGACGTGGGGCTGTCCGCTGCGCTCGACAACCCGTCCGCCAGCGCCGCCTCGCCTTCCGCCGCAGGCCACTGAGCCGCGCACCCCACCAGGAAACCACCATGAATACCCGACGCAACTTCCTCGGCGCCGCCGCAGCGCTCGTCGCCGCGAGCGCTGCCAGCCGCAATGCTCTGGCGACCGCGCCCGAGCCCTACAGCCAGACCAGCGCCGACACGGCAGCGCCCCGGCATCCGCAAGCCGGACGCCCCTACAACCCGGTCGTCACGCTCAACGGCTGGAGCCTGCCCTTCCGCATGAACAACGGCGTGAAGGAATTCCACCTCGTGACCGAGCCGGTGGTGCGCGAAATCGCCCCCGGCATGACGGCCAAGCTGTGGGGCTACAACGGCTCCAGCCCCGGCCCGACGATCGAGGCCGTCGAGGGTGACCGCGTGCGCATCTTCGTCACCAACAGACTGCCCGAACACACCTCGGTGCACTGGCACGGCATCCTGCTGCCCAACGGCATGGACGGCGTCGGCGGACTCAACCAGCCGCAGATCAAGCCCGGCCAGACCTTCGTCTACGAGTTCGTGCTCAAGCACCCCGGCACCTTCATGTACCACCCGCACGCCGACGAGATGGTGCAGATGGCGATGGGGGCGATGGGTTTCCTCGTCGTCCACCCGAAAAATCCGCGCTTCATGCCGGTGGACCGCGACTACGTGTTCCTCATCAACGCCTACGACATCGACCCCGGCAGCAGCGTGCCGCGCATCAGCACCATGCTGGACTTCAATCTGTGGACCTGGAACAGCCGCGCCTTCCCCGGCATCGCGCCGCTGGTGGCGCGCACCGGCGACCGCGTGCGCATTCGCATGGGCAACCTCACCATGACCAATCACCCCATCCACCTGCACGGCCATGCCTTCGAGGTGGCCGGCACCGACGGCGGCTGGGTGCCCAAGGGCGCGCGCTGGCCCGAGGTGACGGTGGACATCGCCGTGGGGCAGATGCGCGCCATCGAATTCATCGCCGACAACCCCGGCGACTGGGCCTTCCACTGCCACAAGTCGCACCACACCATGAACGCCATGGGCCACAGCGTGCCCACCATGATCGGCGTCCAGCAGGACGACCTCGCCCCCAAGCTGCAAAAGCTGCTGCCCGACTACATGCCGATGGGCTCGAACGGCATGGCCGAAATGACCGAGATGGAGATGCCCCTGCCGGACAACACCCTGCCGATGATGACGGGGCGCGGCCCTTACGGCTCGGTCGAGATGGGCGGCATGTTCAGCGTGCTCAAGGTGCGTGACAACCTTGCGCCCGGCAGCTACAAAGACCCCGGCTGGTACCGGATGCCTCCGGGGACGCAGGCGCATGCGGTCAGTACCGATATTCCTTCAGCCGCCACCGACCCGAGCGAACCCCAATCCACTCCCGACACATTACAGGTGCGCAAGCCCATGCAACATCAACACTGACCACCCCAACCCTCCCCACCTCGCTCAAACCTCAACTGGAGATCACCATGAAGACCACCGTTCAAACCCTCGCCGTCCTCGCCTTTGCCGCAGCACTGGCCACTCCCGCACTGGCCGCTGGCAGCCATGCCGACCACGACCACTCCACCCCTGAAGGCATGGCGCAGCACATGCAGATGATGCAGAGCATGCCCGGCATGCAAGCCGCCTCGCCAACGGCGACCGCCGGGCAGCACGAAACCGATGGCGTGGTGCGCAAGATCGATGTCGCTGCGGGCAAGATCACCCTGCGCCACGGCCCCATTCCCAATCTCGGCATGGGCGCCATGACCATGGCCTATCAAGTCAAGGACAAGGCCATGCTCGACGGGCTGAAGGACGGCGACGCGGTGCGCTTCACCGCCGAGCGAGTCGACGGTGTCTACACCGTCACGCGTCTCGAACGCGCTCGCTGAGCCAGACCCGCCCTACCCCGTGGGCTGCCAGCCGGTAGCCCACCTACACTGCAGCCATGCCACGCCTCACACGCCTGCCCATGGTCTTGCTCAGCCGCCCGCGCCTCGGCGCCGCGCTGGTGCTGGGGTTGCCGTTGTTCGTCGCACTCGACACCACGCTGACGACAGGGCACGCCCTGTTGCTGGCGTTCGACCTTGCCTGCGCCGCCTACTTGGGGGCGATTGCGCTGATGATGTCGCGCACCACCCCCGAGGCCATGCGACGGCGCGCCGAGTTGCAGACCGAGGGCCGCTGGACTGTGCTGGTATTCAGCCTGCTGATCTCGGCCGTCGTGCTGCTCTCGCTCAAGACCGAGTTGCTGGCCAGCAAGCACAACTCGCCGCTGGATTTGCTGCTGGCCGGCGTCAGCATCGTGCTGTCGTGGATGTTTTTCAGCGTGGTGTTCACCCAGGACTACGCCCATGGCGACCACCGCGGCCGCCTGCAAGGCAAACCCTGCCTGCAATTCCCTGGAGACGTCGAGCCGGATTATTGGGACTACCTCTATTTCGCGATGAATCTGAGCATGGCGTTCCAGACCTCGGACGTCAACATTCTCGACCGCTCGCTGCGCCGCGTGGCGCTGCTGCATGGTGTGGTGGCGTTTTTTTTCAATGTGTTCATCGTCGCCCTGATGGTCAACGTGGTCGCAGGGGTGCTGTAGGGAAACGGAAGATGCCCGGCAAATTCGCGAAAAAATCGTCAAGCACGCTTGATGATGATTGAATTTTCAGCCCCCCTATCTTTTAATCTTCAGCTCAGGCTCTTTTGAGCCTGAACCCAAGTCCAGAACCCCATCAGGAGGAATCCATGAAATACAAAATGCTGGCCATCGCGGCCGTCGTCATGTCGCTGAGCGCGTGCCAAAAGGCTGAGCAGGCTGCCAGTTCCGCAGCCAGCGCGGCCAAAGGCGCCGCCTCGGCTGCCACCAGTGCCGCGGCCAATGCAGCGAGCAACGCCGGCGCGGCCATGAACCACGCGGCAAGCGCCGCCAAGTCCGGCGCGGCAAATGCCGCCAGCGCAGCCCAAAGCGCGGCTTCAAGCGCCATGGGTGCAGCGAAGGACGCTGCCAACAGCGCCATGGAGGCCGCCAAGAATGCCGCGCAGAAAGCCAAGAACGCGGTGAAGAACTGAGTTTCTTCCGGCTCCAAACGGCGGACTTGGTCCGCCGTTTTTTTGCCCGTACGCCAGCTTGCCCCGGCCTCAGGTTTGGCCCAGCGGGCGCGTGGGCACGGCGTCGGCATCGTCCATCGCCGCTGGCGCGTCGGTCGCCTGCAGCGCGAGGGGAAGGTCCAGGCCGTCATCGCAGGCATGGCTCAGGATGTCGGCGTCGAACGTGGTCCAGGCGAACTTGCGTGTGGCCTTGTTGCGCTTGCTGCGATAGAGCGCCTGGTCGGCCAGCATCAGCAGCGCTTCCATGCTCTGCGGTGTTGCACCCAGCCAGACGACGCCCAGGCTGAGCCCGGGAGTGACGGCGCCGGATCCGGCAAGTTGCAATGGCCGCTGCACCTGGTCGATCAGGCGGCGCAAAGCGGGATCGATGTCGGCGGATTCGCGCACCGGGGCGAAGGCGATCACGAATTCGTCGCCACCCAGGCGCACCAGATAGTCTTCCGGGCGCAGCGCATGGCGCATGCGCAGCGCCACCTCGCGCAAGAACACATCGCCAGCCTGATGGCCGAAGCGGTCGTTGACCTGCTTGAAATCGTCGAGATCGACCAGCGCCAAGGCGTAGCGCCCAGATGTCCCGGGCCGGGCCCAGCCGGACAGAAATTCGGTTAGGGCGGCGCGGTTGGGCAGGCCGGTGAGCATGTCGTGCAAGGCCCGGTGTCGCTGGCTGTCGCGCTCGTTTGCCAGGGTTTCGCGCAGGCGCAGATTGTCGAGCACCAGCTCGATCTGCTGTCGCAGGCGCCAGGCGCCGCGCTGGGTCGAGCGTTGGCGCTCGCTGCCACGGCCGAGCCTGGGCACGCCCTGCAAAACCAGTACGGCCCAGGGGGTTTGCTGCATGCTCACCGGCAGCGCCAGGCCCTCCTCGGGCGTGGTGCCAAGGGCTAGCACCTCTTGCTGCCAGGAATGCAAGGCCAGGGGCAGACATGGCAGTGGCAGTGCGGCCAGGCGCGGTGGCCCCGCATGTGCGAGCACGGCCATGTCGCCCACCTCGTCCACACGCAACAGCCACGCCGAACTGCACAGCCCATGTTCGAGCAGGCTTGCGCAAAGCAGGCGCGGGAGATCCTGCAGGCTTTCCGACTTGAGGCCGGCACGCACGACGGCGCTGTAGGTGCGGTCCCAGACGGAGCGCACGCGCAACGCCCGCATCATGCTGGTGGCCTGGAAGAAGACACTCCAGGCGAGCACCAGCATCGCCACGGCGGCAAACCACTGCAAGCGGGTGTTGCGCCACAAGGCGATCCATAAATCGCGCTGGGGAATGGTGACGAACGCCGTGATGCCGAAGGCTCCAACCCGGTGCCAGGCCAGATTGCGCAGCATTTTGTCGGCCGAGACCAAACCACGAAGGAAGCCTTGTTGCGCCGCCGGCCCTTGCCGCAACGTTCGCGCCAGAACGCCTTGACGCGGCTTGCTGTAATCGCCGGGCTGCCGCGCCTCGGGCACCAGCGGCCAGCGCAGCAGCATGACGCCGTCATTGCGGATCCATCCCGCGGCGAAGCCGGGCCACTGCCTGTCTTGCTCCTGGCTCAGTTTTTCCACCGTGCTGGCCTGGAGCGAAAAATCCATGATCAACTCGATGGCGCCGATGAGCCTTCCCTGCGCATCGCGCACCGGCAAACGCAAGGGCACATGCCAGAGCGTGCTGCCTTCAGGATGCTGCATCGCACCCACCTCCAGCTGGCCATTCCGCAGGCCGGCCATGGCGCGGGCCGCACCAGGCTCGCGGTGCCGCGCCATACCAGGTTCGTCGCTCGCCAGCACCTGGCCCTGCGCGCCCAGTATCCGTGTGAACAACACGCGCGGCGGGCTCAGATCGTCATAGGCATCCAGCCACAAGTCGAGCGCGGAAGGGCTGGGTTGGAGCAACTCCGGCTGCGCGCCCAGCCCCTTGGCCAGCAAATCGCCATATTGCTGCGCCCGGGAAAAATCCTTCTTCATCAACTCGGCCAGCAGCAGGGCATTGGCTTGCAATTGCCCGTTCACTTCGGCTTGTGTGCGGCGCTCGATCTGGAGGGTTGCCCACGCCGTGTAGAGCAAAATCAGCAGGGTGAACGCAACCATCCACAGGCGCAAGCGCCACACCCCCGGGGGCGTCAGTTGGTGCGGCACAAGAGCGGCAGCGGGTGCTGGCATGAATGAGTGGGCTTGGCGCGAAGCGCATCTGTTCAAGCATACACAGCCCCCATCCGAAAACCCGGCGATCCTGGAAACGATGTGCCGGCGCAACGGTCTCCTGATGACAACGGGCGCGGAATCCGTGTCCATTCACGCTCACTGGCCTTGTGACGGCCCCGATGGGCCGTCGATGGGTCGAGAGGGAGGTCAAACAGGTGCGCGCGTCATGCCGCGATGCGCCTGGGCGAACACGGCGAAGCCCAGCATGCACAGTCGCAGTTGCTCGCGGACGTTGGCGTCGGACAGCGTGCCGTCTTGCGCGAACACGCTTGGTGCGCGCGGCACCAGCAGGCGGCCTTCGCTCCACAACTCCACCCCCCAAAGTGCGCGGCACGGGCGGCCAGGCGCTCTGGCTCAGAATCTCGATCCCTGGCCGCCAAGGTCTGAAATTGGCAGGTTTGCCCTGACGGTCCTCACCGCCAGGGCATGCCGCTGCTCCACCTGGCGCTCAAGGCGCCGCATCCACCAGGATCACCTCGGCATCCTCGATGGCGGTGATGTGAAGGATCGACACGTCACGCACCGCTGCGCCATCGCCGGCATCCAGGGCCATGCCGTTGACCTCGACTTTGCCTTTCGCCGGCACGAGGTAGCCCCGTCGGTCTGCACCGAAGCCGTAGTCGACGGCCTCGCCGGCCTTGAGCGTCGCCCCCAGGACGCGCGCATCGGCGCGGATCGGCAAGGCGTCTTCATCGCCGGGCATGCCGCTGGCCAAGGTGACGAAGCGGCCGGAGCGATCGTTCTTGGGGAAGGGCTTGGCATCCCAGGCCGGGGGGCCGCCTTGTTGGTTGGGAATGATCCAGATCTGGAAAATCGTCGTCGGCCCGGCTTCCAGGTTGTATTCGGAGTGGCGGATTCCGCTGCCGGCACTCATCACCTGCATGTCGCCGGCCTCGGTGCGGCCGTGGTTGCCCAGATTGTCTTGATGCGTGATCGCACCCTCGCGCACATAGGTGATGATCTCCATGTCCGCATGGGCATGGGGTGGAAAGCCGGTGGAGGGGGCGATGGTGTCGTCGTTCCAGACGCGCAGCGCCCCCCAACCCATGCGCCCTGGGTCGTGGTAGCCGGCAAAGGAAAAGTGGTGCTTGGCGTTCAGCCAGCCGTGGTTGGCGCCGCCAAGACGACCCAGCGGTCTGCGTTCGATCATGCGGGGCTCCGAAGGGGTGAACCGACCGGTCATGCGCCGTGCGTGTTGGGGATGACTGTCGAACCCTGCCTAACTGGATGGATGCGCGGCGCGCAGGTTCTGGACGATCAGCGTTGCGCCAGGCGCGCGTATCGGACAGGAGTTTTTGCATGCTGGTAAACGCGCCTCGCTCGTCCTGGGCACGAATGGCTTCGAGAACCTTTCCATGGTCAGGGAGTGCTTTTTTGAAGTTACTTGCGCGCCGGGCAGAGAAGGACAGGAGCATTTCGAGGGCGGAACTGATCACGGTCGACAGTGGAATCAGCAACTGATTGCGGCTTGCCGCCAGAACTGCGACATGGAAGTTCAAGTCGGCCTTGACCCAAGCCTGGATGTTTTCGGATGCGGCCATTGCCGCGTATGCAGACTCGGCCCAGGCTGCGGGCGTAGTCGCGCCGGGCCTGCAGCCACGCACCTTCGGAGTTGAGCAGCACGCCGTCCATGTCGAAGACGACGGCGCGGATGGTCGTGTCGACCTCGGCGTGCGCCTGGGCCGCTCCGGGCGCCTCTTGCGCGCCCTCCGGGAGAGGGGTGCCTCGGTCCGGGTCGCAGGGCTGCGGGCTCATGCCGCCGCGTGCTTGCCGCCCAGCACAGAGGCGGCGCGGGCCATCGCGGTGATGCGCGCCCAGTCGCGCGCAGCCAGCGCCTCTTCGGGCACCAGCCAGGAACCACCGACGCACACCACATTGGGCAGGGCGAGATAGTCGGGGGCGTTGCCCGCGTGGATGCCCCCGGTGGGACAGAAACGCAGCTCGGGCAGCGGTCCGTGGAGCGATTTGAGCAGCGCCCGGCCGCCGGCCGCCTCGGCCGGAAAGAACTTGAGCGTGGAGAAACCCGCCTCGCGCGCGCGCATGGCTTCGCTGACGGTCGCCACGCCGGGGAGAAAGGGCACGGACGCAGCCCGCACCGCGGTGGCGAGGTCCTGGGTCAGCCCGGGGCTGACGCCGAACTGCGCGCCGGCGTCGCGCGCTTGCTCCCACTGCGTGCGGTCGAGCACCGTGCCCGCGCCCACCCAGGCGTCGGGGACGGCGTCGCGCATGCGGCGAATGACGGCCAGCGCCGCCGGTGTGCGCAACGTGACTTCGAGGGAGCGGATGCCGCCCGCCACGAGTGCCGCGGCCAGATCGGCGGCGAGGCCGGCGTCGTGGACCACGATGACCGGCATCACCGGGCTGAGGTGCAGGATTCCGAGTGCGTCCATCTTGGGTCTCCCGGGCTCAGGCCGCATGCCAGTCGGGGTGGCGAAAGCTCGCCGCGCCCTGCTCGGCGCCGTCCACCGCGTCGCGGAACACGGAGAACAATTCGCGGCCCACGCCGAACTGGTTGCCGCGCAGGCTCGCCACGGCGGGCGGGCGGGCCGCCCACTCGGCCTCGGGCACATCGGCACGCAGGATGCCGTGCACGGCGTCCACGGTCATCATGTCGCCGTCGCGCACCTTGGCCAGCGGGCCGCCGCTGGCGGCCTCGGGCGTGATGTGGATGGCTGCAGGCACCTTGCCCGAGGCGCCGGACATGCGGCCGTCGGTCACCAGCGCAACCTGGAAGCCGCGATCCTGCAACACCGCCAGCGTGGGCGTGAGCTTGTGCAGCTCGGGCATGCCGTTGGCGTGCGGCCCCTGGAAGCGGATGACGGCGACCAGATCGCCCGTCAGCTCGCCGCGCTTGAAGGCGCCGAGCAGCGCGTCCTGGCCGTCGAACACGCGAGCGGGCGCCGTGACCACGCGGTGTTCCGGCTTGACGGCCGACACCTTGATCACCGCCCGACCGAGATTGCCCTGCAGCAGCTTGAGGCCGCCGTCGGTGCTGAATGGATCGGACGCCGGGCGCACCACGCTGACATCGCGCGACGCGGTCTCGGCCGCGCGCCATTGCACCTGGCCGTCGATGAGGAAAGGCTCCTCGGTGTAGCGACGCAGGCCGGGGCCGGCCACGGTGCGCACGTCTTCGTGCAGCAAGCCGGCGTCCAGCAATTCGCGGATCACGAAGGCCACGCCGCCCGCAGCCTGGAAGTGGTTCACATCGGCGTTGCCATTGGGATAGACGTGCGCCAGCAGCGGCACGACGGCAGACAGGTCGTCGAAGTCGGTCCAGTCGATGGCAATGCCCGCCGCGCGGGCAATGGCCACCAGATGAATGGTGTGGTTGGTGGACCCGCCGGTGGCGAGCAGGCCGACGATGGCGTTGACCACCGCGCGCTCATCCACCAGTTCTCCGATCGGCATGGGCTCGGCGCCCACGGCCGAAATACGCACCGCCCGTTGCGCCGCCGCGCGGGTGAGCGCCTCGCGCAGGGGCGTGCCCGGGTGGACAAAGGCCGCGCCCGGCAGATGCAGGCCCATGATCTCCATGAGCATCTGGTTGGAGTTGGCGGTGCCGTAGAAGGTGCAGGTGCCGGGCCCGTGGTAGGACTGCGTCTCGGCTTCCAGCAGCGCGTCGCGGCCGATCTTGCCTTCGGCGTAAAGTTCGCGGATATGCGCTTTTTCGCTGTTGGACATGCCCGTGGTCATGGGCCCGCCCGGCACGAAGATGCCCGGCAGATGGCCGAAGGCCAGCGCGCCGATGAGCAGCCCCGGGACGATTTTGTCGCACACGCCCAGATACAGCCCGGCGTCGAACATCTGGTGGCTCAAGGCGACCGCGGTGGCCATGGCGATGACGTCGCGCGAAAACAGCGACAGCTCCATGCCGGTCTGTCCCTGGGTCACGCCGTCGCACATCGCCGGCACGCCGCCGGCGAACTGCGCGCTGGCGCCCGCTTCGACCGCCGCCTGCTTGATCCAGGCCGGAAACTCCGCCAGCGGCTGGTGCGCCGAAAGCATGTCGTTGTAGGCGGAGACGATGGCCAGGTTGGGGGGCGACTCGGGCTTGAGCTCGCGCAGCACGATTTTCTCGCGCCCCGGCATGGCCGCCATGGCGTGGGCGAGGTTGGTGCAGGACAGCTGGCTGCGCTCCACCCTGTGCTGGCCGGCTGCGCGTATGCGCTGCAGATAGGCGGCGCGAGGCCCGGCACTGCGGGAAACGATGCGGTCGGTGACGCGTGTGAGAACGGGATTCAAGGACGACATGGGCATTTCGAACGAAGAATTTCAAATGTAATATTGTTACGTTCAGGCGATACTATCCCTCACTTGGCACGAGCGCAAGCGGAGGATCACTCGCATGGATCTGCAGCGCGGCGGAGCGGAGCATCCCCGGGGCGGGTCGATGCCTCTTGCCTATGGCATACCCATCCCATGCACGCGGGCGAGACCATCCGAGGCCAGGCTGTCGTTCGGACGCGGGGACATTGACCGAAGGTAATTTAGCTACATACCATATGCACTCGACAAGACAGAAAGCCAACCAGGAGACGCAATCATGACCACCTCCCCCCCCTTCGACATCGTGCTGTTCGGCGGCACTGGGGACCTGGTCATGCGCAAGCTGCTGCCAGCGCTCTATCAGGCGCACAAGGCGGGCCTGCTGCATCCACTGGGGCGCATCCTGGCCCTGGGCCGCAAGGACGCCGATCGCGCCGCTTACCTGGCGCAGATGGAGGCGCAGGCGCGGCCGCATGTGCAGGCCGACTTCGATGCCGCCGTCTGGGCGACATTCGCCGAGCGCATCCTCTATTGCAAGCTCGACGCCGAGCAGCCGGCCGATTTCGACGCCCTGGCGCAGGCGCTCGCCGGCAATGGTGGCCGCATCACCGTGTGCTACCTCGCCACCGCGCCGGTGCTGTTCACCGGCATCTGCGCCCAACTCGCGCGCGTGGGGCTCAACCACCCCGGCGTGCGCGTCGTGCTGGAAAAACCGCTGGGCCGCGACCTGGCCTCGTCCAACGCCATCAACGCCGAGGTGGGGCGACACTTCGCAGAAGACCAGCTCTACCGCATCGACCACTACCTGGGCAAGGAGTCGGTGCAGAACCTCATGGCGATCCGCTTCGGCAACACCCTGTTCGAGCCGCTGTGGCGCCGCGAATGGGTGGACAACGTGCAGATCACCATTGCCGAGGACCTCGGCGTGGAAGGCCGCGGCGAGTTCTACGACAAAACCGGCGCGCTGCGCGACATGGTGCAAAGCCACCTGCTGCAACTGCTGTGCATGGTGGCCATGGAGCCGCCGGCCACGCTCGAGGCCAATGCCATCCGCGACGAGAAGCTCAAGGTGCTCAACGCGCTCAAGCCCTTCAGCGAATCCGATGTCGCGGCCAACTCCGTTCGCGGGCAGTACCGTGCCGGCGCCATCGGAGGCCAGCCCGTCGTCGGTTACCTGGACGAGGCCCGCATCGCTCCGGGCAGCCGCACCGAGACCTTCACCGCCATCAAGGCCGAGATCGCCAACTGGCGCTGGGCAGGGGTGCCCTTCTTTTTGCGCACCGGCAAGCGCATGCCCGAGCGCCTGGCCGAAGTGGTCATCAGCTTCCGCAAGGTGCCGTTGGCGCTGTTTCCCGGGCCGAGCATGGAGCGCGCGTCGAACCGCCTGGTCATCCAACTCCAGCCCGACGAGAGCATCCAGCTCTATTTCCTCGCCAAGGAGGCTGGCGACGGCATGCGACTGCAGCCCACCTATCTGAACCTGGACTTCGACGCCACGTCGCAGCACCGCCGCGCCGACGCCTACGAGCGTCTGTTGCTCGATGTCATCCGCGGCAACCTCGGCCTTTTCATGCGGCGCGACGAACTCGAAGCCGCCTGGCACTGGGTGGAGCCCATACTCGCCGGCTGGAACAACAGCACCCTGCCGCCCAAGCCCTACACCGCGGGGACCTGGGGCCCTGCAGCCTCCAGCGCCCTGCTCTCGCGCGACGGCGTGGCCTGGCATGAAGAACTCTGACGCGCCCTTCGAGGCCTGCGCCGACGCCGCGGACCTCGCGGCGCGCCTGGCCCGAGACCTGGCCGGCGTGCTGCGCGACGCGCTCGCAGCACGCGGCAGCGCGGTGCTGGCCGTGTCGGGCGGGCGTTCGCCGGTGCCCTTGTTTCACGCCCTGGCGGCGCTGCCGCTGGACTGGACGCGCATCACCATCACCCTGGTGGACGAGCGCTTCGTGCCGCCAGACCACGCCGACAGCAACGCCGCGCTGGTCCGCGCGCACCTGCTGCAAGGCAACGCCGCGGCGGCGCACTTCGCGCCGCTGGTCGGGGCCGACGACTTTGCCGCTGTCGCCACGCCAGCCGACGCCGAGCGTGCGCTCGCGGCAGCCGTGGCCCGCGCCAACCGCGGCACGCGGCCCATCGACGTTGCCGTGCTCGGCATGGGCGATGACGGCCACACCGCCTCGCTGTTTTCCGGTGCGCCCGAAATCGCGGCGGGACTGAACCCTCGCAACCCCATGGATTGGCTCGCCGTCCATCCCCCGGCCGCACCCCATCGACGCATCAGCCTCACCCTCGCCGCGCTGCTGCGCGTCGGCCATCTGCGCCTGGCCATCTCGGGCGCGACCAAGCGCGCGGTCTACGCCGCGGCCCTGCAGGCGCGGCGCGACGACCTGCCTTTGAGCGCCCTGCTCCATCCACCACACGCCCATTTCCATGTCTACTGGAGCCCTTGACCCCGCGCCCCGGCTGATCGCCGACATCGGCGGCACCAATGCCCGGTTCGCCCTGCAGACCCCGCAGGGGCTGGAGGACATCCGCGTGATGGCGTGCGCCGATCACCCCACGCTGGTGGACGCGCTGCGCAGCTACCTGGCCGCCGTCGGCAACCCGGCGGTGCGCCACGTCGCCATCGGCATCGCCAACCCGGTCTACGGCGACCAGATCCGCATGACCAACCACCACTGGGCGTTCTCGACCGAGCGGACGCGGCGCGATCTTGGGCTGGACACCCTCCTGGTGCTGAACGACTTTGCCGTGCTTGCCCGCGCGCTGCCGGTTCTGCCGGCCAACGAATTGACGCAGATCGGCGGCACGACCGCCGTGCCCGGTGCGCCGCTGGGGCTGCTGGGCGCGGGCACAGGACTGGGCGTATCGGGCCTGGTTCCCACGGGCGCCGGCCGCTGGGTGCCGCTGGCTGGCGAGGGTGGGCACGTGAGCCTCGCACCGTTCGACGAGCGCGAGGTGGAGGTGTGGCGGCTGGCGCGGGCGCGCTACGGCGGGCATGTCTCGGCCGAGCGCGTGCTCTCCGGACCGGGGCTGGAATTCCTGCACCAGGCGCTATGCAGCCTGGCGGGCGAGGCGCCCGCAGCGCGCAGCGCCGCCGACATCAGCCGCCTCGGCCTGGACGGCAGCGACCCGCGCTGCGGCGAGGCGCTGGACCTGTTCTGCGCCCTGCTGGGCACCGTGGCCTCCGACCTGGCCGCGACCCTGGGCGCGCGCGGCGGCATCTACATCGGCGGCGGAATCGTGCCACGGCTGGGCGACTACTTCGCCCGCTCCCCATTTCGCGCGCGCTTCGAGAACAAGGGCCGCACCTCGGCGTATCTGGCGGACATCCCGGTGTGGGTCATCCGCAGTCCGTGGCCCGCGCTGCTGGGCGCAGCGGCGGCGCTCGATCAGCATCTCGAACCGCCGGGGGAGTCGCGCCATGCTTGAGCGCATTCGCAACCAGATGCCGCAGCTCTCCGCAGCCGAGCGCCGCGTGGCGCAGTCGCTGCTCGACCGGCCCAACGACTTCATCCAGGCCGCAGTGGCCGACATCGCCCGCGACGTGGGCGTGAGCCAGCCCACGGTCATTCGCTTCGCCCGCTCGGTCGGCTGCACCGGGCTGCAGGACCTCAAGCTCAAGCTCGCCGGCAGCCTGGTTGGCGGCATACCCTATGTGCATGCCAGCGTGGGCCCCAAAGACTCCACGGCCGTGCTCGCCGCCAAGGTGTTCGACAACGCCATTTCGGCGCTGCTGAACTGCCGCAACGCGGTCAGCCCCGCATCGCTGGACCAGGCCATCCGGCTGCTGGCCGGGGCGCGCCGGCTGGAGTTCTATGGCCTGGGCAACTCGGGCATCATTGCCGCCGACGCGCAGCACAAGTTCTTCCGCTACGGCACGCCTGCCGTGGCCTATGCCGACCCGCATATCCAGGCCATGGCCGCCACCCTATTGGGACCGCAGGACGTGCTGGTGGCCATTTCCAACTCCGGACGCACCAACGAGTTGCTCGACGCCGTGGACATCGCCCTGCGCGGCGGCTGCAAGGTGGTGGCCATCACCTCCACGGGCTCGCCGCTGGCGCGGCTGGCCAGCGTGGCCCTGCTCGCCGACGCGCAGGAAGACGCCGAGTTCTTCAGCCCCATGCTGACGCGGCTGTTGCACCTCACCCTCATCGACGTGCTCGCCGTGGGCGTGGCGCTGCGCCGTGGGCCTGAACTCGTCGCCCTGCTGGAAAAAACCAAACGCAGCCTGAAGAGCCATCGCCGGCGCAGCGAGAGCTGAACCCCCGGCGCCCTCGCGCGCTTGCGCGCACACCACAGCCTTTCCACTCCATCCCATGCCCACACTCACCCAACTCCCCGCCTGGCGCGCGCTCTGGAAGCATTTCACCCGCGCTCGCGACTGGTCGATGCGCGAGCTGTTCGACACCGATCCCGAACGCGCGCAGCGCTACTGGCTGGAACAGGACGGCCTGATCCTCGACTATTCCAAGAACCGCCTCACCGACCAGACGCTCACGCTGCTGCTGCAGCTCGCCCGCGAAGCCGGCGTGCCCGAGCTCATCGAGGCGATGTTCCGCGGCGACAAGATCAACGTCACCGAAGACCGTGCGGTGCTGCACGTCGCACTGCGCAACCACGCGGGCACGCCCATTCTGGTCGATGGCGAGGACGTGATGCCCAAGGTGAACGCGGTGCTCGACCGCATGGCGCGCTTCTCACGCGCGGTGCGCTCGGGCGACTGGGTGGGCTACACCAACCAGCCCATCACCGACATCGTCAGCATCGGCATCGGCGGCTCCGACCTCGGGCCACTGATGGTGTGCGAGGCGCTCAAGCCCTACGCCCATCCGCGCCTGGCCATGCACTTCGTCTCCAACGTCGACAGCTCGCTGCTCAAGGAAACGCTCAAGCGCGTGTATCCCGAAACCACGCTGTTCATCATCGAATCCAAGACCTTCACCACCAGCGAAACCCTCACCAACGCCCATACCGCGCGCGACTGGTTCCTGAGCAGCACCGGCGGCGCCGGCAAAGTGGCGCGGCACTTCGTCGCCGTGTCCACCAATCGCAAGGCGGTGGCAGACTTCGGCATCGACCCCGCGCACATGTTCGAATTCTGGGACTGGGTGGGCGGGCGCTACAGCCTGTGGTCGGCCATCGGCCTGCCCATCATGCTCTGCCTCGGCGAGGAGAACTTCCACGCCCTGCTCGACGGCGCGCACGGCATGGACCTGCACTTCCGCACGGCGCCGTTGGAAACCAATATGCCCGTGCTGCTCGGGCTGGTGGGCATCTGGTACATCAACTTCTTCGGCGGTGGCAGCCACGTCATCGCGCCCTACGACCAGTACCTGCACCGTTTCCCGTCCTTCATTCAGCAGCTCGACATGGAGTCCAACGGCAAGCAGAGCACCCGCGACGGCAGGCCGGTGGACTACGAGACCGCGCCCATCATCTGGGGCGGCACCGGCATCAACGGCCAGCACGCCTTCTTCCAGCTGCTGCACCAGGGCACCCACATCGCGCCCATCGACCTCATCGCCTCGCTCGACGGCCGCGGCTCGCTGCCCGGCCACCACGAAATCCTGCTCGGCAATATGTTCGCGCAAGCCGAAGCCTTCCTGCGCGGCAAGACGCTTGACGAAGCCCGCGCCGAACTGCGCGCAGCAGGGCTTGACGCCGCCGCCGTGCGGGCGCTCGCGCCGTTCAAGGTGTTCGATGGCAACCGCCCGACGAACACCCTGCTGCTGCAGCGCCTGGACCCGCGCTGCCTGGGCGCGCTGATCGCGCTGTACGAACACAAAGTCTTCGTCCAGGGCGCGATCTGGGGCCTGAACTCCTTCGACCAGTGGGGCGTGGAGCTCGGCAAGCAGCTCGCCCAGACCATCGTCGGCGAACTCAGCGGCGAATCGGCCCCCGTCCCACACGACAGCTCCACCGCACGGCTCATTGCCCTCTACCGGCAAAAGAACCTCCACGGTGAACCCTCGGCGGACTGACCCGGGGCACGGGCCATCCGCATCCACCCAGCGCCTGGTCGCATGGCACGATTCGGACGAGAGCCGGTCAGGGGTGAGCTGGCGCAACCGTGTCGAAAAGCTCGAACAATTGCTGCGCGCTTGGCGAAAGACGGCGACCGCGGCGACTGATCAGACCCATCTTGCGCGTCACGGTGGGCTCAAGCAGCGCAATACCGGCGAGCAGGGGATGGTCAGGGCCGGGCATCGCCATCGCCATCGCTGGCACGGCGGCAACGCCGCGCTTTGTGCTGCGCTGATGGCGCGCGAGGCTGGCGCCTCGGTCCAGCTCCTCGAAGCCTCGCCGCGCGAATGGCGAGGCGGCAATTCGCAGCACACCCGCAACCTGCGCCGCATGCACGAGACGCCACAGGATGTTCTTGCCGACACCTACACCGAAGAGGAGTTCCGGCAGGACTTGCTCAAAGTGACGGGCGGCCAGACGGACGAGAAGCTGGCGCGCCTGGTGATTCGCGCCTCCAGGACCTGCCGCGGCTGGATGCGAAGCCATGGCGTTCACTTTCAGCCTTCCCTGTCGGGCGCGCTGCATACGGCGCGCACCAACGCCTTCTTCATGGGCGGAGGCAAGGCCCTGATCAATGCCGACTATCGAAGCGCCATGCAACGCGGCGTGCGCGTGCGTTACGACGCTCCGGTCGATCGCATCGAACTCGATGGCCTGCGGTTCGTCGCCGCATACGTGAAGGGCGCGCGCATCGAGGCGCGGAGCTGCGTACTTGCCGCTGGCGGCTTCGAGTCCAACCGCGAATGGCTGCGCGAGGCCTGGGGTCGCAATGAACGTGGTGAATACCCGGCCGACAACGTCCTGATCCGCGGCACCCGCTTCAACACCGGCGCGCTGCTGCGCTTCATGATGGACGCCGGCGCCGACACCATCGGCGATCCGACGCAGGCCCACATGGTCGCGATCGACGCGCGCGCCCCCCCCTGTACGACGGCGGAATCTGCACGCGCATCGACTGCGTTTCGCTCGGCATCGCGGTGAACCGCCATGCCGAGCGGTTCTACGACGAGGGCGAGGATTTCTGGCCCAAGCGGTATGCGATATGGGGCCGGCTCGTCGCCCAGCAGCCCGGGCAGATTGCCTACTCGATCATCGATGCCAAAGCCGTGGGGCGCTTCATGCCTCCGCTCTTTCCTGGCGCGAAGGCCGCGAGCCTGCCCGAGCTTGCGCGCCAGCTCGCGCTGGACGAATCCCGTTTCATGCAGACCCTGGACGCTTACAACGCCGCGTGCCGGCCGGGCCACTTCGACCCTCCGCGGCTGGACGACTGCCACACCGAAGGGTTGACTCCGGCCAAGACCCACTGGGCGCGCAGCATCAACACGCCGCCCTTTTTCGGCTACGCGCTTCGGCCCGGCGTCACCTTCACCTACCTGGGCCTGAAAACCGACGAAACAGCGGCGGTGCGCTTCGGCGGCGAGCGCAGCCCCAATCTCTTCGTCGCAGGCGAGATGATGGCCGGCGGCAACGTTCTGGGAAAGGGCTACACGGCTGGAGTCGGCATGAGCATCGGCACCGCTTTTGGCCGCATCGCCGACCGCGTGGGACGCAAGGACGCGATGGTCTATGCCCTGGTCTTGATGGGGGCGAGCACGCTGCTGATCGGGCTGACGCCGTCGTACGACAGCATCGGTGTGGTCGCCCCCGTGCTGCTCATCGTGTTCCGCCTCATGCAGGGAATCAGCTTCGGTGCGGAGTTCGGCACGGCTTCGACCTGGGTGGTCGAACAGGCAGCGCATTCGAAGCGGCGCGCCTTCTGAGCGCCCCCAGGGTCGGCTCGCCGACCCGCCCCCCGTGGGGGTCAAGGAAATTTGGGGCGGCCCTGCGTTTCCTTGAGAGGCGCCTGGGTCGGCTTCGCCATCCCGATCGGGCTCCTCCCCGGCTTCGGCTCCGTCCTCCTCGTCAAGTCGTTGATGACGCCGCAGCAATTCACCGCCCGGGGCTGGCGCATCTTCTTCGCCGGCTTCCTCGTGGCCATTGTCGGCATCGTCATCCGCTCGCGCACGATGGACAGTTTCGTCTTCGAGCGCCTCAAGGCCGACTCGGCCACCCTCAAGAGTCCCGCCTACCAAGTCTGGCGCGAAATGCCCCTGCGCATCCTTCGAACCTCGCTGGTGAACGCGATGTCCGGTGGCGCCTTCTTTCTCAGCTTCGTCTCCCGCAGCTTTTTTCTCGCATCGATCGCGGAAATCATCGGCTTCGGCTTTGTGTTCGGTTTCGGCTACGGAGCGATCCCAACGTTTTATACCGAGAACTTTCCGACGCGCTACCGTGCGTCAGGCGCAAGCGCCGCCTACCAGCTACCAGATATCCCAGGTCTACGGCGGAGGGCTGATCCCCATCGTCGCCGGCGTCCTGCTGCACGCCTACGGCATCCATCAGGCCTATATCGACATCGGCCTGTTCGTGATGGTCTACGCGCCGCTTCCGAGAAAACAAGGACGGCGGCGCCGCCTGCCCTGACGCGAATGATGTGGGGCGCCATCGGCGCTTGCGCTGAGGACGCCGAGCGCGTTCATTTCACCGGAGCAGGCAGCCTGCCGTCGGCCTTTGCGGTGACGGATTTCGCGGCCGCCGCAGTGGCGACGGCAGGCTTGGCCGTTGCTGAATGGCTCGCACTGGCACACCGCCCGGCCGCCACCGTCGAGGTCGATCGGCGGCTGTCCTCCATCTGGTTCGCGACGACGCTGCGCCCGATCGGCTGGACCGGGCCGTGGGCCGGACGGCGCGGCTTCGATAGCTTGGTGCAGATGAGTTCGGGAATTGCCGAGACGGACAGGCGCTGGCAAAACGCCACCATCCCGACCCCTTCCGCTGCAGGCACTCGACCACGCCACGGGCTATTTGATGGCGGCCGTGGCGATTCGCGGCTTGACACGCCGGCTCGCGCAGGGCGAGGCGACACAAGGGCTTCTATCCCTTGCGCGTAGCGCCAAGGTGCTGATGGAGTGCGATGCGAAGCCGGACGAAGCACGACTTGCCGGTGAAACCGGGGCCGACCCCATGCCGCAACTGGAGCACACGGCATGGGGGCTCGCGCACCGCATTGCCGGGCCCTTGCGCATCGCCGGGGTCGACCTGCGTTGGGATCCTCCTGCCGGGAGACTCGGCGCAGCAGCGTCGCGCTGGCCTTGACGGGTTCGCTCTGCCGGACGTGACACGGCCACCGATGTGGGTGGGGCGCTGCCATCGCCGAGGCAAGGGTAAACCAGTTTGGGCATGCGTCCAGTTCATTCGTAAAGTTTGGACGTCACGCATGAAGTGAGGCAGCGCAGCAACATGACATTCGACGTTGTGATCGTTGGCGGCGGGTCCGCCGGAGCAACCCTCGCGGCGAGGCTGAGCGAGGATCCTGCTGCCCAGGTCTGCCTGATCGAAGCCGGCGGCGACGGTCGCGGCCTGCTGGTTCGCGTCCCGGCGGGCATCGTCGCCATGCTGCCGGGGCGGCCCAAGATCAACAATTACGCCTACGAGACCGTGCCCCAGCCGAACCTGAACGGGCGGCGCGGCTACCAGCCCCGCGGCAAGGCCCTGGGTGGCTCCAGCGCCATCAACGCGATGCTCTACCTGCGTGGGCATCGCACCGACTACGACGACTGGGCGCGCCAGGGTTGCGAGGGCTGGTCGTTCGACGAGGTGTTGCCCTACTTCAAGCGTTCCGAAGGCAACCAGCGCGGCGACAGTGCGTTTCACGGCGGCCAGGGTCCGCTGCAGGTCGGCGAGCAACAAAGCCCCCGCCCGGTCTCCAGGGCTTTCGTGCAGGCCGCCGTGGAATGTGGGATTGCGCCCAATGACGACTTCAATGGCGCCGAGCAGGAAGGCGTGGGGCTGTACCAGGTGACCCAGTTTTACCGCGGCCCGCGAAGCGGCGAGCGGTGTTCGGCGGCCGCCGCCTACCTGCATCCGGTGATGGACCGGCCCAACCTGACGGTGATGACGCACACCCAAGCGCTGCGCGTCGTGATGGAAGGCACGCGCGCCGTGGGAGTCGAGGTGCAGCGCCAAGGAAAGCGCGACATCATTCGCGCACGGCGCGAAGTCGTGTTGTCGGGTGGCACCTTCAACTCGCCTCAGCTGCTGATGCTCTCGGGCATCGGCGACCCGGACGAGCTGGCCCGCCACGGCATCGCCGTGCGCCACAACCTCCCCGGTGTGGGCAAGAACCTGCAGGACCACCTCGACTTCATCCTTTCCTATCGATCGAAGGAAACGGATCTTTTCGGCATCGGCGCGGTTGGCACGGTGAACCTCATCAAGGCCATGCTCGAATGGCGCAGGTCGGGCAAGGGCATGCTCGCTTCGCCGTTCGCGGAAGGCGCGGCCTTCATCAAGTCGAGTCCGCGCGTCGAGCGTCCCGACCTGCAATTGCATTTCGTCATCTCCATCGTCGATGACCACGCGCGCAAACTGCACCTGGGCTACGGTTTTTCCTGCCATGTGTGCGTGCTGCGTCCGAAGAGCCGGGGCGAGGTGGGGTTGACCGACGCCGACCCGCTGTCGGCGCCGCGCATCGACCCGAAATACCTCTCGCATCCCGACGACGCAGCGCTGCTGCTGGCGGGCGCGAAGCAGATGCGTATGATCCTGCGCGCACCGGCACTGGCGAAGTACCGCCACAAGGAACTCTATACCGAAAACGTCGAAACCGACGAGGCGCTGCTGCAGCACATCCGTGCGCGAGCCGACACGATCTACCACCCTGTGGGCACCTGCCGCATGGGCACGGATTCGATGGCGGTGGTTGACCCGCAGTTGCGCGTGCATGGCATCGCCGGTCTGCGCGTGGTGGATGCGTCGGTGATGCCCACGCTCATCGGCGGCAACACCAACGCGCCAACCATCATGATCGCCGAACGAGCTGCCGACTGGATGCGCGCCGACGCTCGCGGCACTGCCGCCGCAGGCACGGCGTGAACCCGAAAGGGCCGCGGCTCCTCGGGCGGCGGCAAGCCGGCAGCCACCCGCCCCGGGGCGCGAACCATGCGGTGAACCCCCGACCGATCCGGAGACTTCCGAATGCACAACGCGGCTGACATGCCCATGGCCCACACCGAACTCGATGCCGCGCTGCAGACGCTCGACGAGCACAAGCGCGCCTGGGTCCAGACATCGGTGCGGGAGCGTCTGGCGCTCCTGGCCCGGATCAAGGAGTGCCTGATGCCGGTGGCCCAGGCCTGGGCCGAAGCGGCTGCTCGCAAGAAGGGCCTTGCGGCTGACTCGCCATTGGCCGGCGAGGAATGGATCTCCGGCCCCTACGCCGTCATGGCGTACTGCAACGCGATGATGCCGACGCTGTCGAGCGTCGAAGGGCGTCGGCATCTCGAAGGCTTGCCGCTGCGCGAGCTGCCCAACGGCCAACTGGCGGCTCAGGTCATGCCAAACTCCGTCTGGGACCGCTTGCTGCTCAGCGGCGTGCGTGCGCAAGTGTGGATGGAGCCCGGTGTGACGCGCGCCAACCTGGCGCAGCACACGGCGACGGCCTACAACACCGGGGCAATGCCCGAAGGCAAAGTCGCGCTGGTTCTGGGCGCCGGCAACATCGCGGCAATTGCGCCGCTGGACTGTCTGCACAAGCTGTTCGTCGAGAACCAGGTGGCGATCCTGAAGATGAACCCGATCAACGCTGACCTGTCCGAGTTCCTGGAGCCGGCGCCAGAGATGACCAGCGAAACCGCGCCACGGCGCCAGCCCGGACGGAGCCGTTCGGGCTGGCAATCGGGCAAGCCACCGGACAAGAAGCTGGAACTGGCGCGGCATGCCCTGGCGAGCCTGGCCGAACTTGGGTTCGCGCGCATCAACCTGCGCGAGATCGCCACCCGCTCGGGAGTTTCCCTGGGCGTGATTCACGACTATTTTGAAGACCAGAATGAACTGTTGATCGACTGTGTCGGCCTCTACAAGGAAGCCTTCATTCGCGCGCTCGAAGAACGCATCGATGTGGCCGAAAGCGCCAGCGCCCTGCTGAGCGAGTTCGTCGACGTCCTGGTGCGCGCGGCCCAGGATCAGGCCCGCACGCACCGCCTTTGGTACGACGTGCGCGCGCAGGCGCTGTTCGACGCATCGTTCCGCCCAGCCGTGGACGATCTGGAAAACCGCATGGTGGGCGTCGTCCAGCGGCTTCTCGACCGAGTGCGGACACTGGGCGGCGAACTCGCCCCGAACAGCCCGATCGATGCCACCAGCGCCTACGTCACGATCGACGGTTGGTTTCGCTACTTTCTTCAGCAGCACATTGCAGGCGACGTGCGGGCCTGCGCCTCGTTGCGTCAACGCCTGGCGCAGGTGCTTTGCCTCGCGGAGGCTCATCGAGCGTGAAGCCCGTGGCGGCGTCCACGCCTGCGCCGGTCATGCGGCGTTCGCCGGCGCTCGCAGCTTGAGAGCGAATCGGAGCGAATCGGCGGCAAGGCGCCGGGCCCATAGAGCTCGCCGCTGCAGCCGGCTTCCTGTCCCGGCACCGGGCGACCAGGATCGGCAAGATGGCTCTGATCGCCGTTGGCGCTGTACGCTGTAGCTTTGTCGACCGGAACAATCGCCATGCCGATCCAGAACTTCGACGCCATCGTCATCGGTGCGGGCCAAGCTGGGCCGGCGCTTGCTGCGCGCTGCAGCAAGGAGGGGCTGAAGACTGCGGTCATCGAAAGGCACGACTTCGGTGGCACCTGCGTGAATGTTGGCTGCACGCCCACCAAGACCCTGGTCGCCAGCGCGCGCGCCATCCGCCTGGCGCAGCGCGGAGCGGAGTTTGGCTTTGACATCGGCCGCCTCCGTGTCGACATGGCGCGCGTGAAAGCCCGCAAGGACGCCATCGTCAAGCCGTCGCGCGAGGGCGTCGAAGCCTGGATGCGCGGCCTGAAGGATGCCGAAGTCATCGTCGGCGATGCTCGCTTCGTCGCCCCGGCGACCATCGAGGTCAACGGCCGGCAGCTCACGGCTCCGCGCATTTTCCTCAACGTCGGCGGACGTTCGCTGCGCCCTGCGCTAGCCGGCATCGATCGCGTGAAGACGCTCGACAACGTCTCGATCCTGGAACTGGACGCGGTGCCCGAGCATCTGGTCATCGTCGGCGGCAGCTATATCGGCCTGGAATTTGCCCAAATGATGCGGCGCTTCGGTGCCGCGGTGACGGTGGTGGAAAAGTCGGCGCGGCTGCTGGCGCGTGAAGACGCCGACGTCTCGGAGGCGATCCGCGGCATCCTCGAAGCCGAAGGCGTGCGCTTCGAACTGGGGGCCGAGTGCCTGTCCCTGGACCAGGACGGTGAGCAGATCGCGGTGGGTGCCGCATGCGGCACGGACAAACCCGTCATCCGGGGCAGCCATGTCCTGCTGGCCGTCGGGCGCCGCCCGAATACCGATGGCCTGGGGCTGGATCTGGCCGGCATCCGTATTGACGAGCGTGGCTACATCGTCGTTGACGATCAGTGCCGCACGAGCGCGCAAGGCGTGTGGGCGGTGGGCGACTGCAACGGTCGCGGCGCCTTCACGCACACGGCGTGGAACGATCATGAGATCGTCGTGGCCAATCTCTTCGACCAAGACCCGCGACGCCTATCCGACCGCATCCCCTGCTACGCGCTCTTCATCGACCCCGCGCTCGGCCGTATCGGCCTCAACGAAGCCGAGGCACGCGCCAGTGGTCGCAAGGTGCTGCAGGCGAAGATGCCCATGCAGCGCGTCAGCCGCGCGCGCGAAGCCGGCGAGACACAAGGCTTCATGAAGGTGCTGGTGGATGCCGAAACCCAACTGCTGCTCGGTGCGGCGATCCTCGGGCTCAACGGCGATGAGGTCGTGCACGGCATGCTGGACGTGATGGCCGCCAAGCAGCCCTACACGGTCATCTCGCGATCCATGCCGATCCACCCGACGGTGAGCGAACTCGTGCCGACCCTGCTGCAGCAGCTCAAGCCGCTGGATTAAGACGGCCCCCACACCTGCCGCTTTGCGTCAGGCCCCCCGAGGGGGTCAAGGAAACTTGGGGCGGCGCGGCGTTTCCTTGATCTGCTGCTTGGCTCAGTTCACCACCAAACGCGGCGCCGCTTGGGTGGCAGCCACGCTGCCGATGACCGCGGCCTGGGCGAAGCCGTGGCGCTGGAAAACCGCCAGCACCTCGTCCACCGCGTTTGGCGCACAGGACACCATCAATCCACCACTGGTCTGCGGGTCGGTCAGCAGCGTCTTGTCCTCGGCCGCGAACGCTGCCGACAGGATCACGTCGCTGGCATAGCTGGACCAGTTGCGGCCGGACGCGCCAGTGACGAAGCCGCGGCCGACAAGCTCGCGCACACCGGCCATCAGCGGCACGGATGCCCAGTCCAGCCGCACCTCGCAGCGTGCGCCGCGTGCCATCTCCAGGGCATGGCCGGCGAGGCCGAAGCCGGTGACATCGGTCAGCGCGTGCACGCCGGGCAGCGCCGCAAGGTCCGGGCCCGGTGTATTGAGTTGCGTGGTGGTGGCGACCATCAGGGCGTAGCCGGCGTCGCCGAGTTCGCCTTTCTTCAGCGCGGCCGACATCACGCCGACCCCCACCGGCTTGCCCAGGACGAGCAGGTCTCCGGGTTGGGCGCTCGCATTGCGTTTCACGTGCTTCGGGTGCACCAGACCGAGCGCGACAAGCCCGTAGATGGCTTCCACCGAATCGATCGTATGGCCACCGGCGACCGGAATGCCGGCCGTGCGACACACCGACGCACCGCCTTCGAGGATGCGGCCGATGGTCTGGGTGGACAAGACGTTGATCGGCATGCCCACCAGCGCCAGCGCCAGGATCGGGCGGCCGCCCATCGCGTAGACATCGCTGATCGCGTTCGCAGCGGCGATGCGACCGAAGTCGAACGGGTCGTCGACGATGGGCATGAAGAAGTCGGTGGTGGCGATCAGCGCCTGCTCGTCGTTGAGCTGGTAGACCGCCGCATCGTCGGAGGTCTCGATGCCGACGAGCAAGGACGCCGGAATGGGCATCGCCGCCGTGCCCTTGAGGATGTCCGAAAGCACGCCAGGCGCGATCTTGCAGCCGCAGCCGCCGCCGTGCGAAAGTGAGGTCAGTCGGGGTTCGGTGTGGGCGGCGGGTGCGTTCATCGTCGAATTCCAGGGGTTTGTCGGGCCATCAATGCAGCCACCAGGCTGTGCAAGCTGCTGCTCTCGGCTTCAGGAGAAAAAAGCGGCGCTCGATGCGCGATTTGGCGCTTCAGCTTGTCGAGCATATCGGGATCGTCCCGGACTTGCTGCAGCAGGGTTGCCAGCGCCGCGTCGTCGCCGACCGCGAAGGTTCCGCCGTAGTCCTTGCCCAGCAGCCCGACATTGCCGTCGATGCGCGAAGCCAGCACCGGCGTGCCGCTGCGGATCGCTTCGATGACGACATGGGCGCCGCCTTCCATGCGGCTGGGGTGCACCAGGACATGCGCGGTCTGGATGCGCCGGCGCGTCGCGGCGTGGGACAAGGCGCCGTGCCAGCGGTAGTTGGACTGCGCGGCGGCCAGGGCAGAAGCCTCGGCGCCCAGTTCCGGATCGAGGGCTGCGCCGATGTGGTCGAGCCGGATGTCGGCGCGGTTGGCCAGTCGCCGCGCCGCGCGCAAGTAGGTGCGCGGGTCTTTCTCGTCACGCAGATGCCCCACGCTCAGCACGCGCAGATGCTCCCGTGTTTTCGGTAGCGTGCGCCGGGAGGTGCACGACTGCAACAGCACGCGACACTTGGAGCGCAGGGCCTGGGGCAGCCGGTCAGCGCCCAATGCATTGAGCACCACCAGGAAATCGGCGACCTGCAACGAATGCTGTGCGCTGGCGTCGGCGTCGATGTCGCGGTACAGGTCGGTGCCGGTGAGCGTCAGCAGCAGTGGGCGTTGCGAGTAGGCCGCTCGCCAAGCCGCCACCGATGGAGCCGAGCGGCGCGCGTGCAGCGCGATCATCAGCGCCTCGTCTCCGGCAGCCCACTGCGAGGTCAAACGGATGCTGTATGCTGACCGCAGCATGGTTGCCCAGCGGCGGGCCGTCTGCCAATTGCCGTTGTTGGCGTCCTGCAGCGCCGGTGTCACGATCACGATGGATTCACGATGCATGATGCAAGCCTAATGCTTCCGGCCTTCGCTGCGCGTCAGGGCGGCATCGACGTTCTGGCCGACGCGTTGCAGGCGAGTCGGCGCGACACGTTGGCGACATTCGCCGTCTATGAGCAGGCCTTGCCCGGCCTCGGAGTGCCGCTGCATGCCGAACGCAACCCGCCGCTGTGGGAGCTCGGGCATATCGGCTGGTTCCAGGAATACTGGCTGGCGCGCAATCCCGAGCGCCACCGCGGCGCGGCTGCGGACCCGGAGCTTGCACGCGGTCGAGCGCTGCGGGCCAACGCCGACGCCCTGTACAACTCCAGCAAAGTGCCGCACGACTCGCGCTGGGAGTTGCCGCTGCCCGACGCCGATAGAACGCGCGATGAGCTGGCACGGCAACTGGCCGGCACCCTGGGGCTGCTGCGTGAAACCCGTGACGCCAGCGACGACGCGCTGTACTTCTTCCGCCTCGCCCTGCTGCACGAAGACATGCACCACGAGGCCGCGCTCTACACCGCACAGGCGCTGGGCATTGCCGTGGAGGACGCGCGCTGGCAAGCTGCCACGTTGCCGGAGCCATCGTCGCCGAGCACCTTGCCGGCAGGGCCATGGCGCCTCGGCAGTGCGCCGGACGCAGGCTTTGTTTTCGACAATGAGCTGCAAGCGCACAACGTCGCACTGGGGCCAACGACCATCGATGCCCAGGTGGTCCGTTGGATGGAGTTCCTGCCGTTCCTGGAGAGCGGGGGTTATGCGGACGACCAGTGGTGGAGCGCGGCCGGCCGGCAATGGCGCGCGCAGCAGCAACCCGGCGCCCCGCGCTATCTGCGGCGCGTCGGCCCCCATTGGCAACTGTGGCGCCACGGCCAATGGCGGGCACTGAACCTGGCCGAAGCCGCATGTCACCTGACCTACCACGAGGCTGACGCCTGGTGCCGCTGGGCCGGCCGGCGCTTGCCGAGCGAGGCCGAATGGGAGCGTGCTGCGGTGGGTCGGCCTGAGGATTTCCGCTGGGGCGACGTCTGGGAGTGGACGGCGAGCCCCTTCCAGCCGTATCCGGGCTTCGAACCTCACCCCTATCGCGACTACTCGGCACCGTGGTTCGACGACCGCCCGGTGCTGCGCGGAGCGTCCTGCATGACGCAGCCGCGCATGCGCCATCCGCGCTATCGGAATTTCTTCCCGCCGCACCGCAACGATATTCCGGCAGGGTTTCGCAGCTGCGCCGGATGACCGGGCCTTGCCTTCCGCCTGGGTGCGCTGGCCGCAGCCTTGCTGCGCGTGAGCATTCCCGAGGCGACCACCGATGGCCTTGCCAGCCCTTCGGTCTGGCGCCAGCTCACGGCGCGCCTGCGGGCGCGCCAATAATGGATGGCTGCTTGTCGATTTTGCGCATCGCGGTTCGTCGTGTCACGCAGAGGGATTTCCTCTGCCTGGAGGATGGATCATGACCACAAACACGGTCCGGCTTCACCGCGTCATCCGGGCCACTGCGGAGCGCGTCTATCGCGCCTTCCGCCTTCCTCGACGCCGACGCCATGGCCAAGTGGCTGCCGCCCAATGGCTTCACCGGCAGGGTTCAGCATCTGGACGCCAGGGTGGGCGGCAGCTATCGGATGTCGTTCACGAACTTCACCACCGGCAACAGCCACGCCTTCGGCGGTGAGCACCTCGAATTGGTGCCGCACGAAACCATGCGCGACACGGGCCAGTTCGACGACCCGAATTTGCCAGATGTGATGCAGACGTCCGTCACCCTGCGCGCGGGCCTGATCGACGAGCTGCATCTGGCCGTTCGCCCCATTCTGCTCGGTTCCGGGGAGCATCTTTGGGATGGCCTTGACCTGCATGCCCTGGGCTATGCGTGCACGCATGCGGTTGCCGGCGAGCGCGCGACGCATGTTTTTCTGGGCAAGCGGGCATGATCGGCTCAGCACGCACGGCAAGCCGCCCTGCCCGCTGGCATCGCCCGCATCAACCCAACCCCGATGGATGCAAACCCACGGGCAACCGGACATCTCAAGGCAGACTACGCTCGTCATGATGCAAACCATCCTCAAGGTCTCGAACCTTTCCAAGACGTATGCCTCCGGCTTTCAGGCGCTGAAGAGTGTCAATCTCGACATTCGCCGCGGCGAGATCTTCGCCCTGCTGGGCCCCAACGGCGCCGGCAAGACGACGCTGATCAGCATCATCTGCGGCATCGTCAATGCCAGCACCGGGACCGTGCTGGTTGACGGGCACGATATTGCGCGCGACTACCGGGCGTCTCGCTCCCTGATCGGCCTGGTGCCGCAAGAGCTGACCACGGACGCCTTCGAATCGGTCTGGGCCACGGTTTCGTTCAGCCGCGGCCTGTTCGGCAAACCCGCCAATCCTGCCCACATCGAAAAGGTGCTCAAGGCCCTGTCCTTGTGGGACAAGCGGCAGAACAAGATCATGACCCTGTCGGGCGGCATGAAGCGGCGCGTGCTCATTGCGAAGGCGCTCGCCCATGAACCGCAGATCCTGTTCCTCGACGAGCCGACTGCCGGGGTGGACGTCGAACTCAGGCGCGATATGTGGCAGTTGGTGCGCGAGCTGCGCGACTCCGGCGTCACGGTCATCCTGACCACGCACTACATCGACGAGGCCGAAGAGATGGCCGACCGCATCGGGGTCATGAGCAAGGGCGAACTGATCCTGGTGAAAGACAAGGCCGAGCTGATGCACGAGCTGGGCAAGAAGCAGCTCTGGCTGCAGTTGCAGCAGCCGCTGCAGCAACTGCCCGCCGAACTTGCGATCTATCCGCTGGAGCTGTCGAGCGACGGCAGTGAGCTGACCTACACCTATGACACGCAGGACGGGCGCATCGGCATCGTCGATGTCCTCAAGCATCTGGGCGATGCCGGAATCCATTTCAAGGATTTGCGCACCACGCAGAGTTCGCTGGAAGACATCTTCGTGAACCTGGTCAGGGAGGGGGCATGAATCTCTACGCAGTCCGCGCGATCTACGCGTTCGAAATGGCCCGGACCTGGCGGACCTTGATGCAAAGCGTCATTTCCCCGGTGATCTCGACCTCGCTGTATTTCGTCGTGTTCGGTGCCGCCATCGGCTCGCGCATGCCAACCGTCGGCGGCATCAGCTACGGCGCCTTCATCGTCCCGGGGCTGGTCATGTTGTCGCTGCTGACGCAGAGCATCTCGAATGCGTCCTTCGGCATCTACTTCCCCAAGTTCACGGGCACGATCTACGAGCTTCTGTCGGCCCCGGTCTCCACGATCGAGATCGTGCTGAGCTACGTCGGCGCGGCCGCGACCAAGTCCATCGTCCTCGGGCTCATCATCCTCGCAACCGCGGCGCTCTTCGTGCCGCTGCGTGTCGAGCATCCATTCTGGATGCTGGCGTTTCTCGTGCTCACGGCGACGACCTTCAGTCTCGTGGGCTTCATCATCGGCATCTGGGCGGATGGCTTCGAGAAGCTGCAAGTCGTGCCGCTGCTGATCGTCACGCCGCTGACTTTCCTGGGCGGCAGTTTCTACTCCATCGACATGCTGCCTGCGTTCTGGCGGACGGTGGCGTTGTTCAATCCGGTGGTCTACCTGATCAGCGGATTTCGCTGGAGCTTCTATGGCCTGGCCGATGTGGGCATCGGCGTCAGTCTGGGGATGACGCTGGCCTTCCTGCTCATGTCCCTGGCGATCGTGGCCTGGATCTTCAAGACCGGGTATCGACTCAAGGCGTAGCCCACTGCATGCCTGCGACTCCTCGCACAGGCCGCTTGTATGTTTAAACCAGACCAGCGCGGTACAGTCGGATCACCGCTGAGGTGACCAGACCGGACCGTGCAGCCTGGAACGCCCTGGAGTCGGCGAGCCTGCTCGCCAGCTCGTGGCTGAGTTGATTG